>SIBX01000006.1 GCA_009694925.1 Minisyncoccota bacterium | reverse complement strand
TTCTGAAAAACTAAAAGCAAGAAAATAGATTATTGTAGAAAGAATGACTGCCGTTACTATGGCTATATAGCCCTGATTATTTTTATTGTTGTAAGACATAGGTTGTTGAAATTGTTGTTGATGCAAGTTCTCCAATTTGGAATCCGACCAATTTTTTCTTAACGGTAAAATTGATTTTTAAAGCCGTTGCCCTACTATCGTTGTGATAATTATTGTCGACAGAGAAAAAAGATACAATCGTGGTGCTACTATTTAAAACGGTTGCCCCAACTCCATTTTTTGAAAAAAATATATTATTCCCAGAAATATCAAAGCGATTTTTGATGTTGTTGTAATCTATAATCTCTAGAGAAACCAGAGAAGATGTATTGGTGGCAGGAAATGAAATAAGCTGCGCCTGATTTAAAGCATAATTTATCTTACTTAATATGAAATTTGCCTCGTCGGAAACTTCTATAGAAGATCTAGATTGGTTTGAAATTTTCAAAAATGAATTTAAAAGCGTATAAGAAAAACTTAAAAAGATTACTAAGATGGCAGAGTAAAGAATTGTTTCTATTAGAGTAAACCCCACGGTAGTCTGTTGGTCGGCGGATTTATTTTTTAAAATATTAAGATATTTCATTGAGAGCTTATAATTCTTAAACTGTCGTTACTTTTAACCGCAACATAAACATAATTACTCTCATAATCAATTGCCCTGGCGCCTTGCGGGAAATTTAAAGTACTTATTAGAGTTATATTTTTTACATTAGAAATATCATAAAGCATAAATTCATTATTGGTATCTCCTGTTGCCATAAAAGCTAGATAATCTTTAACATAAACATCATTTAAGTCTGCATTTATATTTGCTGTTCCGGTTGAGGTTAGTGTTGGAAAATTTAGTGAGTCTAAAATATAAAATTCACGCCCATTCGGATCTGGCTCATTATTGCTCCCATAATAAATTAAATTACCAATTATATCTATGGACTTTCCTGCCATATTTCCATAAACATCATACTTGGTTACAAAGATGGGAGAGGCAGGATTTGAAACATCTAAAACTATAATCTGGCTATTATTTAAAGAAGTTATTAGATACGCGTAATTATCTTTTAAAAATATTTGATTTAGGTCCCCGCCAATTTCATAAAAACTTGCGATTGTTGGAGAGGCAGGATTTGAAACATTAAATATCGTAAGCTCTGGTCCACTAATAGAATTTTCTATACCTACAAATGCGTATCCATTACTATAGGCCACAGAAAGACCCTCTTCTCCATTACCAGACGTGGAAGATGAAGAAACTAAAAATGGATTGTTATTGGTGGCTATATTTATTATTTGAAATTGCCTAACGTCAGACTCCGAAGCAACATAAGCATAGTCTCCATACACATCTATAGCCATTAAGCCTATTCCGGTATTTATACTTTTTACAATAAATGGTGAGGCAGGATTTGTGGCGTCAACGACGTGAAAATCTAGCTTGGGGCCACTTGAGGCCTTAGTTGTCATATAAACTATTTTATTTCTAACACTAAGATCGGTTCCTTCATTCCCAGCTCCTAGGTCTATTGCTCCAAATGTTCTTGGATTGGACCAATCTCCATAAAGTCCTAATGAGTTTGAAAACTTATAATACATATCAATATGCTGAGGTCTGTCTGGATCTATACTCCAGGAAACTGTGCATTTTAAATCTTTTATATTGCTTATAGAAGTTGTACTAATCGTTGCAATTCTTGTGAAAATTCCACTCACATCGGAAGAACTACTGGCATATGACCAACTTTTAGCGGTTGCATTATAAAACATGCCATGACTTCCGGCGGTTAATTCATTCCAATCTCTATTGTAAATCTCTTTAGACGCTTCAATGCATTCGGAAGTTAAACCGCTGCCGGTTAAATAATTTCTTTGATCTAGAAAAGTTGTTTGATTTCCAAAAAAAAGCATTGAACCTGCACTAATAGAAACTATGGCGATGCCTACAGCTATTAATATTTCTAAAATACTTTGTCCTTTTTTATTTTTTAACATATTTATTTTTTAATAATAAGAAATTGAAGCCTCTGGATTTACGATGATGGTTGACGTGCTATTTTGCGAAGTTAAAATCAAAGTTGAGCTGGAGGTTGTTCCCGAAAGGGGCGTAAAAAGAATCTCAGGTCCACCAGAAATACTTATTTCTAATCTTCTATCATACACCTCGTCATAAGATTGATTTCTTAAAGCAAAGGATGTGCCTTCAAAAACATAGAAAGTACTTGATGAGACATAAACTCCATGAGGGAGAGAATTTCTGTTAGTCATAGAAAGAATTCTAGCTCTTCTTAAATTAGATATTAACCGATCTCTTTCAACGGATAAATCAAAATAGGCAAATTGTTTAGATATAAAAGGAACTGTTATAGAAAAAATGGTGATCATTATTCCGATTGATAGAACAAGCTCTGTTAAGCTAAACCCATTTTGAAAATTGTTTTTCATTTTTTTATCTTACGCCTTGAGTTAGCTTGTAAATTGGAGTAATAAATGAAATAGCTATAAAACCGACAATCAAACCCATAAAAACCAAAAGAATTGGTTCAAGCGTGCTAGATAGATTTTTTAAATATTCATCAACTTCAGAATCATAATATTCTGAAAGATATTTTAAATTATCCGTTAGGTTGCCCGTGCTTTCGCCAACTGCAATCATGTTTGAAAAAACGAATGGAAAGAGAAATTTTTTGCCATATAAGGCTTCTGAAAAAAAATTACCGCTTTTCAAAATGTTGGTTGATTTTTTTAGATAATCTTTAAAAACAGCGTTCTGCAAAGTGTCTCCAACAATAGTCACCCCTTCGACTATTCTTATCCCTCCTCGCAGAAGCAACCATAAAGTCCTTGAAATGTTTGCTAAATTAACCTCTTTTGATATCTTCCCAATAATCGGAAGCCTGAGTATTATCCAATGCACTGGATACCTGAATCCCTTCCATTTTAATGAAAGCCTGAAAGAAATAAAGAAAATGATTACCCCTACCAACATATATAAACCATAATTATTAATGGCATTAGCTATAAAAATTAGAATTTTTGTCGAAAGAGGAAGATCAACTTTTAAACTTTTAAAAATTGGCAACATTTTAGGAAATATAAAAACCATCATAAAAACTGCCATGGAAATAGTTACCACCATAATAACTATCGGATAAACCATTGCGCCTTTAACCTTGGAAGCTATTTCTTGTTTCTTTTTTAATTCTTCAGCTAGATAATTTAAATTTTCTGGAAGCGTGCCACTAGTTTCGGCGATGCGAATTATATTGACAAATAAATTTCCGAAGACATTATTATATTTTTCTAATCCTTTAGATAAAAATTCTCCTTTCTCTATGGTGGCGATTAAATGCTCGGCAATTTTTTTCATCTGCCTAGAATCCGATTGATTCTTTATCATCTTCAAACCATCAAGAAGACTCATGCCTGATTTTAGGGCAATTGCCATATGTCTGCAGAATAGGGTTTTTTCTTGTAGTGAAATGCCAAACATGGTGTATAAATTTTCAGTTAATTAATTTTCAATTTCCAATGAGTGAATAATTCCATAATTCTCTATTCTTGCTTCTTAATTCTATCATTTACTCGCTAAAGACTCTTAAGACTTCTTCTATGGTTGTTAATCCTTGCCTTACCTTATCTAAACCGTCTTCGGCCATCATCTTCATACCGTTCCTAATAGCTGCCGCTTTGATATCTGCGGTACTGGCGCGCTTCATAATTAATTCTCTAATCTCTTCATTTATTTCTAAAACTTCCTGAATACCGATTCTGCCTTTAAATCCGCTCATATCACATTTCTTGCAACCAACGCCGACGGAAAGATCTTTATTTTTTCTTAGAAATTTTGCTATGTTTTCATCTGTAACTGATTCTATTTCTTTATCGGCTAGAGTTCTCTCAACCTTACAATCCTTACAGATTGTCCTCACGAGCCTTTGGCCTATGGCAATACTCATAGTTGAGGCAACTAAAAATGGCTCAATGCCCATATCAAAAATTCTTGGCAATGTGGTTATGGCGTCATTTGTGTGAAGAGTTGAAAGAAGAAGATGGCCGGTCATTGAGGCGTTAATGGCTATGCCTGCGGTTTCGGCGTCGCGGATTTCTCCTACCATTATAATGTTTGGATCTTGTCTTAAAATAAAACGAAGTCCTTGGGCAAAAGTGAGTCCGGTCGTGGCATTTACTTGAATTTGGTCTATTCCGGAAATTGAATATTCAATTGGGTCTTCAACTGTAATAATTGAAATTTCTTTAGTGTTTAATTTTTTTAAAATCGCATAAAGAGTAGAGCTTTTTCCAGAACCAGTTGGTCCAGTTGCCAAAATCATTCCGTACGGTTTTTTTATGGCTTTATAAATTTTAGCAGCATTTTCTGGAGAAAAACCTAAATTTTCAAGAGAAAAAATCATAGTGGTTTCGGCCAAAAGACGCATGACGCAGTTTTCGCCGTAATAAGTTGGAGCGATGGATACGCGGACATCTACAAACTCATTTTTCTTTTCATTTAAAGGAACTTTAAATCTTCCGTCTTGAGGTTTTTGATGTTCGTCTGTTCTAAGGCCAGAAAGTATTTTTACTCTGGTTATAATTTCTGAATGCACATCTTTTGGAAATGTATATTGATCGTGAAGAATTCCGTCTATCCTAAAACGGACCCTGATTTGATGCTCTTCTGGGTCTATATGAATATCTGAAGCGCCGGAATTAAAAGCGTTTAAAACTAAATGATCAACTATCCTTATAATAGAAACTTGTTCTTGATTTTCGGCCTGAGTTTTAACCGTTTCTACTGTCTTGTCTTTCTCTTGTCCCTGGCTTTGGCTTAAAAACTTTTTAACGTTTTCTTCTTGAGTTAAAACCCTATCTTCCTCTATTTTTACAGAGGATTTTTTAGAGAAAAATGACATTGAATTTATTTGTCTAATTAGCTTTGATTAATTATACTATAAAAACGAAGTAGGGTTTATACCCTATCTATATTGCGGGATCGTCTAATGGTAGGACACAGCTCTCTGAAAGCTGTTATCATGGTTCGAATCCATGTCCCGCAGCCCTAAATGGAAAATTTTATAAATAATGAATAATCCATCCAACAATCCTTTGCACGGAAAAACACTTCAATCAATTTTAGAGTTTTTAGTTGAGAAATATGGATTTCCAGAACTTGGCGAACGAATTAAAATTAACTGTTTTCTAAAGCATCCAAGTATTAAATCTAGCCTGACATTTTTGCGCAAAACTCCATGGGCCCGTGAAAAAGTTGAATCGCTATATCTTTCAAGTATTTAATAAAAGAATTAAAAATCGCCCTTTGGGGGAGATTTTTTTATACATAATTTAATTTATTAAGACACCAATAGTTTTAATACTAAAAAGGGTGATAGAATATACTTACTAAAATTTGAAAATTTATGAAAAAAAGAAATATTGATGAAATAAATAAAAAATCTTTGGCACTGCACTTGAAACATAAAGGAGTTTTTTCGGTGGCGAGCAAGACGGCGATTAATAATATGAGCGACCTTAGCCTGGTTTATACTCCAGGAGTTGGAGCGGTGAGCTCATTCGTTGTAAAAAACAAAGACAAGACAAGAGACTATACAATGAAAGGAAACAGCGTGGCGGTGATTTCCGACGGCTCGGCAGTTTTGGGATTAGGAAATATCGGCCCAGAGGGAGCTTTGCCGGTTATGGAGGGAAAATGCTTATTGTTTAAAAAATTTGCCAACATTGATGCGGTGCCGATTGTTTTAAATACTCAAGATACAGAAGAAATAATAAAAACTATCAAAGCTATCTCCCCTACATTTGGCGGAATTAATTTGGAAGATATTTCTGCTCCTCGATGTTTTGAAATTGAAAAAAGATTAAAAGAAGAATTATCAATTCCTGTAATGCACGATGATCAGCACGGCACGGCAATTATTGTCTTGGCAGGATTATTAAATGCTTTGAAGGTGGTAAAAAAGAAGATTGAGAGTGTAAGAGTAGTTATTAGCGGAGCTGGAGCAGCGGGAACAGCAATAACTAAAATTTTACTTTTGGCAGGAGTTAGAAATATTTTAGTTTTAGATCGTTCGGGAATAATTCATAAGAATCGCGCTGATATAACCGCAGAAAAAGCAGAATTGGCTTCTATTACTAATAGCGACAACAAAACTGGCACGGCAATTGATGCATTTGTCGGAGCGGATGTGTTTGTTGGGGTTTCTGGTCCGAATTTAGTTAATCCAGAAATGATAGCTTCTATGAATAAAGATTCAATCGTTTTCACTTTAGCAAATCCTGTGCCGGAGATTATGCCAGACTTGGCCTTGAAGGCCGGAGCGAGAATTGTGGCAACTGGAAGAAGCGATTTTCCAAATCAGCTGAATAATGCGCAGGTGTTTCCTGGAGTTTTTAGAGGCGCCTTAGATAACCGCGTTAACAAAATAACCGATGAGATGAAAATTAAAGCCGCGCATGAAATTGCGAAATTAATTAAAAAACCAACGGAACAAAATATTATTCCCAAGATTTTTGATAAACGACTTGCGAAAACAGTGGCTAAGGTTATTAAATAAAATTTTAAGTCGGTGGAATATACTATTAAGAAGAATAGATTATCTAAAGTTTTGCGTATTATTGTGCATACTGACGGCAGTGTTGTTGTGACTATTCCCCGCCGAGCACCAAATAGGGTGGCGCAAGCTTTTGTGGAGAGTAAAAAGGAATGGATACAAAACCAGATAAATTTACATTTATTAAAGCAAAAAGAGGAGGAGAAATTGGGATTGCCGAAAAGAATGACTGGGGCAGAAAGGAAAAAGGATTATAAAAATAAAAAAGAAGAAGCTAGAAAAATAATCGTTGGCAGACTAGAAGAATTAAATAAAAATTATGGATTTACTTATGGATCAATTGCAATAAGAAATCAGAAGACGCGTTGGGGTAGTTGTTCTAGAAAAGGAGATTTGAATTTTAATTATAAGATCGCTTCACTCCCGCAAAAAATGGCGGACTATATAATATTCCACGAACTGTGCCATTTAAAAGAATTTAATCATTCGCGAAAGTTTTGGAATTTAGTTGCCGAAGCTATTCCGGATTATCTTGAGATTCGCAAGAAAATAAGGTGGAATGGCCTTAGGTTTTATTAAACCTGATTTGCAAGTATTGTGGCGTGGTTTTAGACTTGATATAAGGGTTTAGATAAAAATCTTATGTTTAAAAAATATTTTCCACATTTATTACTGGCTATATATGTTATTGAATTCATAGTTGCTGGAATCCATCCATTTTCGCGGGATGTCTGGTATGCGGAAAACGGGCCGATTTTTATACTCGTCGCCTTTATGGTTTTTCTATATTTTAAAAATATTCGGTTTTCAAATACGGCTTATGCGTTTATGTTTGTCTTGCCGTTTTTACACACCATCGGCGGACACTATACTTTTGAAAAAGTCCCATTTGATTGGTTTGGAAATTTCTTTGGTTTTGAAAGAAATATGTTTGACCGAGTCGCCCATTTTACCGTTGGCTTCTATGCCCTGCCAATAATGGAATATCTTTTAAATAGAAATCTTGTGGCGAAAAAATGGATTGCCTCAACTTATGCCATTTTTACCATATCTTTTGTGGCAGTATTATATGAATGGATTGAGTGGATTTATGCAGAAATTTGGGGAGGAGATTCTGGGGCGGCTTTCTTGGGCTCGCAAGGAGATATTTGGGATGCACAAAAAGATATGTTGATGGATGTTTCTGGAGCGGTGTTTGTGGTGATTTTATATTTTGTAATAAAAAGATTTGGGAGGAAATAGGAGGAAATTTAGAAAAATAAAATAATATTTATATATTAAAGAAGAAGAGTTTCCAATTGGGTCATTATCAGAAAAATCAGAAGAACAATTACGCGCTGAACAATCTGAAAAAATAGTAGATTTTTTTGAACGAACAAATGTTTTTGAATATTTTCAAAATATTCTTTCAAAAAATGAAGGCACAGAAAATCCTTCTTTTGAAGAATTTGAAGAATTTCTTAAGCGAATAAATGGAATTGCTAGAAATATACCGATTAGTAAAAGAAATTTTGATGGTGAGAATGTTTATTTAGCTGGATTTGTGGAAGATGTTACTGTTCCTAAACATGAAGATAAAGAAGGTTTACTTGAATATGCTTATGATGCAAAAAATCAAATATCAAAAGATGATATTAAATATATGTTGCCTGCAGTTATAAATGCTGTACATTTATTTGCGGACGGAAATGGACGCACGAGTAGAATAACGCATCTTCTTCTTAAAGAATATTCTTCAAAGGAAGAATTTATAAATGAAATTAAAAAAGCAGTCGGAATAAGTGGTAGACTTAATTCTTTTAATATTGATCCAGGAATTATAGACTTTGAACTTGAACGTATTGTTTTAGAAAAACATGGATGGAGATTTGAAAATGATGATCCGAATGGCAAATTAGGAATAATTGAAAGAGGTGTGGCCACTGCTGAAATTGAACGGCTTGATCAAGGTCATCAATCATATAAAAAAGCAAAGAGATTACTTAGTTTTTGCTCCGACAATGCCACCTATGTCTTAACCGTAATTCATATTCTTTTAGGAGACGAAGGAATACAAAATATAATGAATGAATATAATGGAAATAAACGAATATCTCCTAAAAAAATGCTTGATATTTTAAAACCAGAAGATTGGGAAAATATGTTGGATAATTTTTATAAATTAAAAAAAGAGCAAGTTGAAGCACTGGTTGATATATTTATAAAACCAGAAGAATTCATACATAAGAGAGAAACTGGAGAAACATTAAAAGATTTTTTTGAAAGAAAAATTGGAGAAAAAGTAGTATAATTTAAAAAATATCCCAAATGAATAAAGAATTTTTGGAGAAGCAGTATGATCGGTTTATCGCTCAAGTTCGATCTGAAATTGATGGGCTTTATCGCCTATACAATTTTTTCTTTGTATTATAGACTTGTTCCCAAATAAGAGAATCGTCTAAATTTACGATTTTTGGCTACAAAATACTTTTAATCACTCAATAATGTCTTTGACATTACTTCACTCTTAAAACTATTTTTCGCTCAAAACTTATAAATTAATACTTCTTTCTTATTTGATAGCAAGTCTATTGAAAGCGCAATCTTCGTGGCTATATTTGCCGGAAAGATCAGCACAGAATATTTGCACGTCGCCCAGCTTACAGGATTAGTTCTTTCATTTTATTGGTTTTTCTTATTAAGGAAACAGAAACTTTGGAGAGATGCCTGGATTAGAAGAATCGGAGCGATTGAAAAAGAGCTTGGATATGAAGATTTCCAGATGTGGCCGCATAAAGATGGCTCTATGTGGGATGTTTTGATTGGCAAAAACCGCTTATGGAATTGGCTCCTTTTTCTTCCTATTTTATTTTTGGCAATTTGGGCGTATTTGTTGGTGAATTAAAAAAGAGGTATTTATTGCTAATGTCTTCTAAAAATCCTATTATTTATAGGATGTTTAAATATAGAAAATTGATTTATTTTTTGGGAGCTTTGTTTATTATTTCGGCGTTTTTATTTATTTTTGACAGGCCAAAAACTAATAATCCCAAAACAGGAACGGATGTAATTGAAATTGAAAATCCCATAGAAGGAAGCCAAATTTCTTCACCTTTAAAAATTAGCGGTTATATTGTTGGAACTTGGGTGTTTGAAGGATCTTTTCCGGTTGAAATTGTGGACGATAATGGGAATTCTTTAGTGCAAACTTATTTACAAACTGAAGGTGATTGGATGACGGAGAAAAAAATCCCCTTTTCCAGAACAATTGAATTTAACTCTAAAGGACTAAGCGGAAAACAAGGAAAAATTATATTTAAAAAAGATAATCCGTCTGGACTTCCAGAAAATGATGCGTCTAAATCTATTGATATAGAATTTAAATAATGATTGAGGTTACCGTTAAGACGAACGCAAAAAAAGACTCTATTTTGAAGACTGGGGAAAATTCTTACAAAATAGAAACTAAAGCTCGCGCTAAAGATATGGAGGCGAATTTGAAAGTGATTGAAATATTGGCTGAATACTTAAAAATCCCTAAAAATAGCTTATTTATCAAGTCTGGGTTACGATATAAGAAGAAATTAATTGAGATTAAAGAATAATATAATATTTTGATTATTATTAAGTAATGTAGTATTATAAAAAATATATGGGAATATTAGCTTTTGTTTTAGTTTGGCCACTTATAATCTTGTGTCTGGGAATTGGTTTTATATCCTTTTTCGACGTATTAGATTTTCCATTTTCTAATTTTTTTGTCGTTTTAGCTCTGATAGTTGTTTCGATTGTATATTTAGTAAATCGCAAACCAGAACATGAATCTGAAAATAATCTTAATTCAGAGGAATCTGTTAGCTTTAGAAGATTTTCTATTATACTATCTATTTCAATATTTTCGCCGGTATTTTTAAGATATTTAGTTCTTGCATTTAATCAAAGCCTTGCTGTTATTTTATTCGGAATAGTTTTTGGTTATGGATTGTTTTTGATGGGTTTTTTTAAAAAAGATAACCAAATTATAATGAGAGCTAGTATGATTGGCGGATTAATATCTCTTATTTATATATATTTTGAAATATGGAGTTTAGTATCTCTTTATAGGATTTTGGCAGCTGCTTTGGGGCTTTTAATAGCAATTGTTATTGCCTCTGTAAAACTTAAGGATAAACTTAAA
The DNA here is from genome assembly GCA_009694925.1 of Minisyncoccota bacterium. Classification (GTDB taxonomy): domain Bacteria; phylum Patescibacteriota; class Minisyncoccia; order UBA6257; family 1-14-0-10-40-38; genus SIBX01. Next base: position 13,939 of record SIBX01000006.1, on the reverse strand, counting down.
TAAATAATATGAATAAAATTAAACTGACCTTTGGAACAATAATTTTTTTATTTAGCTCCGCTTTGGCGTTTTTTTCAGCATCTTACATATCTCAAGAAAAATTACTTGGATATTATTCCGCTCTTCTAATATTTGGGGGAGTTTATCTTATTGTAGGAATTTTAATAGCAAAGATATATCCGGTTAGTCTAGGATTTCTTTTTGCGGCAGATGTGATAATTTTGAGAGCTTTATCCGAAGATTATAAGCACTATGGAGACATGTCTAAGGTTTTTATTACTGGGGCTATTTTAATTATTTTGTATTTCGTAGCGTGGAGGCACGAAAATAAAGTGTCGTCTGATGTTAATTAAACAAGGAATTGTTGGAGTTTGGAAGCCAAAAGGACCAACTTCGCACGACATAGTGGATAAGGTACGAAGAGTATCTCGTGAAAAAGTTGTTGGGCACGCTGGAACGCTAGATCCTCTAGCTTCTGGCGTTTTAGTTATTGCCGTGGGGAAAAAATATACTAAACAACTTTCAACTCAGGTTCAAAAAGAAAAAGAATATATTGGAGAAATTAAACTCGGAGAAGAGAGTGAAACTGATGATGCTGAAGGTTTAAAAACAGAAATAAAATTTGAGAAAAAACCAACTTCCGAAGAAATTGATTTTGCTATTAAAAAGTTTATCGGAGAAATCGATCAGACTCCTCCAATTTATAGCGCAATAAAATTAAAAGGAAAACCATTGTATGAATATGCACGCGAAGGAAAAACTCCAGAATTAAAATCCAGAAAAGTATTTGTAAAAGATATAAAAGTATTGAAATATGACTTCCCTATTTTAAAACTAGAAATTACGACTGGCCCGGGAGTCTATATACGCTCCATCGCTAGAAATCTTGGAACAGAGCTAAAAACAGGAGGATATTTATTTTCTTTAATTAGAACCAGAGTTGGAGAATTTACAGAAAAAGATTGCGTGAAGCTCTAGGGAATCTTATTGGACAGAAGTATCTCTTAAAAATGAAGTGAAGATATGAAAATTGTCTTCTGCTAAAACACCACGAACTCTAATGTGGTGGCCTTTTTTTAGTTTTTCAAAATTAATTTCATCGTAGCTTTTGTCTGTTATGTGGGTTAAGCGATCAATGAGCGCAGAATATTCATGCCCATTTTCTAATTTAAACTTAACTGAATCCTGGCCAATTTTTGTGATATTGCCAATGAAAAGAATATCTTCGGAACTTTCTTCTTTGGCAAAACCAAAAGAGAAAGAAGAGATTAATATTATTGCTACGCTTAAAATAGTTAGTGTCTTTTTCGTCGTTTTTTAAATATTAACATAAAATTTAGTAGATAACAGCCAACTTTGACAAATGAGGTGTTTTGGGCTAAACTATGTCCTAGAACCTAGGGGAAAGAAAAACCAAGCGGAGAACAAGGGATGGGAATGAAGATTTGGTTGGACGACCATCACTGGCTGCCAGGGACAAGCAAGTCTACTCCTCCAGGTTGGAACGGGATTGGGTCTGTGGAAGAGCTCATGAGGATCATCGAACACCTAGATTTCCCTGGAATCGATGAAATGTCATTCGACTGGGATCTCGGAAGAGATCCTTCTGGTGGACAATTTCCAGATGGATCGATGGCCATGGAGCTTCTCGCTACGAGGGCAAAGGAAAAACGAGACACAAAGTACTGGCCGAAGATTGTCCGAGTTCACACAACTCATATTGAGTGGACTTTGACAATGATCCGATTTGCCCAGGAAACCAAGGCAGAATTAAGAAAAATGTTTCCTGATCTTCTTGCTTCTGCGACCACCTGAACGAAACGCCCCGGAATGCGCAAACGCGCACCCGGGGCTATTATTTTTAAATGACTTATTCTCCTATTGACAAATAGTGGTATTGTGTGATATAATTATGGAGGTTAGGTAAAGTTGATCTTCAACAAATAAAGCTAGTTTCTTGAGCCCTTTCGGACTTCAAGAAGCCAACTTTCAGAGGAAAAGGAAGACAATGCGTTCGATTCGAAACACGTTCGCGTTCACGGTTGGGATGGCGTTCGCAATGGCCATCTGCTCCCTCTTCTCCGGCTGCGTCTCCCCCGTCAAGGAGGAAATCAAGCCGATCGAAGTGCAGGGCATCGAGAGGCGGATCGAGATGAATGTCGTCGAAAACGACGACACGGATCTCGAGAAGATGCGCTCTTCCATCGCCGAGATGGAGAGGATCATCGCTGGGCTCGACAAGCTGAACAACGGCATCGAGCAGTTGACTGCGGAGATGGTCTCCGCCAAGTAGCGTTGGGGCAAACCCGACGTACGAATCACTCACTGTGGCTAACGAGCTGCTGTGAGTGATTTTTTTTATTCAATCTCTCTTTTAAGCTGTTCTAGTAATTCTTTAGCTTTTGAATTTAATCTCTTGGGAACTTGAGTTTCTAATTTAATAATCATTTTTCCCCTACCAAATCCTCCTAGGCGAGGCATACCGCCGCCAGAGATAATTAGTTCGTCTCCCAGCTTAAAGCCCGATGGAAGGTCGAGCTTTATTTTTTCGCCAATAATATTTTCTATTTCAAAAGATCTGGTTATGAGTAAGTCTATTAAATTTGTTTCGTGGCGAGCTAAGAGCTCGTCTCCGTGTCTTTCCCATTTTTTATCTCTAGAAACTCTTATCCTCACATAAAGATCTCCCGGAGCAGTGCCTACTTCACCAGACTCTCCAGCTCCTGTGACTTTTATAATTTGCCCTTCATCAATTCCAGCACCGATATTTACCTCAATACTCTTCTCTCCAATGCGCCTACCAACTCCTTCACAAGAAGAACAAAGACGATTTGGGATTTTGCCTAAACCGCGGCACTTTGAACATTTCCTAACTTCGGCAAAATTTCCAAAAAAAGTCCTCTTAGTTTCTTTTATTTCACCCTTGCCTTCGCAGGTATTACATTTAGTAAATCCACTTTCTGGGAAATGTCCGACGCCGGAACATTTATCGCAATTAATCTTAGTGTTAAATTTAAGTTTTTTAACTACTCCGGTATATGCCTCTTTTAAGGACATCTCCTGATTTATTTCTAGGTCAGCACCTCTTTCGTATTGTTTGCGTTTAGAGCCCATTCCAAAACCTTCAAAAATTGAGCCGAACATATCGCCCAAATCCCCCACGTCGCCGAAATCAAAATTCTGACCATTGAAATTAAAGCCTTGTCCAAAAGGATTGCCACCTCCAGAACTGCCTCCCTGACCTCCCTCAAAGACACGGCCATATTTATCATATTGAGCACGTTTTTCCTTACTAGATAAGACTTGATAAGCTTCGTTTACTTTTTTAAAAGCAGCCTCCTCCCCACCAGATTTATCTGGGTGATGTTTGTGAGCCATCTTTCTGTACGCGCGCTTAATATCCTCTTCGGAAGAGTTTTTTTCAACACCTAGAACTTTATAGTAGTCTTCGGCCATTTGTATAGAATTAAGTCCGCCAGCTGGCGGATAGAATTACAAATAAAATATAGTTAAATAATAATTGATTCCTTAGCAATCATCTCTTCTTTAACTCGAATAAAATTATGAGATAACATTGTCTTATAAATGATATAAGCAACGGCTGAAATTGGCCAAGAGAAAATATGGGATATGCTTTTGACTGACCAGAAAATGAGTATCCCTAAAACTATCCATCCTATTTGCTTAAAAATATCTGGTAAGTTTGCTGTCTTTGCGGAAATCCCATTTTTAATTATTTCAAACATAGTTTCTCGTCCTGTAAGATTGAGACCAACCGTTTCTCCTAGACTCTTTTTTAAATTAAGAGTGGTCGCTTCTATGGAAGATATGTTTGTTCCTATTGGAGCCTTTTTCTCTACGATACTGCCTATAACGTCATCTATCGGAGAAGAAGAATTTATGCCGGGAGCATATCTCTGTAAAATAAATCTAGAAGAATCAATTGAGGAATTAACAAAATCCTTAGCGAGCTTGTCTCCGTTAAAGAATCCATATCCGAACATCACTAAAGAAACAAAGATAGTAAAAGCAGTCGATTTGCTTTTGGAAAAATTATATGCGGCATTAAAAAATTTAAATTTTATAATGTTATCTCCGTGGGACCTTGCAACTTCTGATGCTGAAATTGAAAAGATTAAGAAACTTAATCCGCCAATTATTGTCCAAAGTCCGCCAAGCTTTGCTGGAAAGAAAAGCAGAGCTAATGTCTCTAAGAGAACTATAATAAATCTTTCTAATGGCTCTTTTATTGCTAGGGCACTAAAAACAGAGAGCGACACGGAAAGAATAAAAAACGAACAAAGACCTACAATACTTAAAAGAGAAAAGGATTCTAGAAATAAATAGAAAAAATAACCGAGAGCCAAAGAACATATGGTATTTAAAATACCATAAAGAAGAACTTTTGTTTTATTTTCCTTTAATTCACCGCTGTTTTGGTTTGGAATTGAAGAACTTCCGAAATATCCAGAAGCTTGATTAAACATATTTTATATTAATTATATCTTTTCGCATCTAATTACGAAAGACCATTATTTTAGTCTTTCGTAATTAAATAGTTTTATTTATTTTCCCCTGCAGGGTTTCCCTCTGGGGCTTCTTCTTTTTTCTCTTCGGACTTTGGCTCTTCCTTCTTATACATAGCTTCCCCTATTTTTTGCATTTCGGTGAAAAGCTCGTCGGTGGCAATTTTTATCTTTTCAAATTCAATTCCATCTTTAATAGATCTTAAATTTTCTATTTTTTTAAGAACTGCATCTTTAACATCTGAAGCAACTTTATCACCGCCATTTTTAAGAGCTTGTTCTGCCTGAAAAACTAGCTGATCGGCCTTGATTTTAATCTCGGCATTTTCTCTTTTCTTTTTATCTTCTTCGGCAAATTTAGCGGCTTCATTCTTCAATCTTTCAACCTCTTCTTTAGACATATTAGTTGAGGCTGTAATCTTAACTGATTGAGTCTTTCCTGAAGCCTTATCTTTAGCGGAAACATTTAAAATTCCGTTCGAATCTATGTCTAAAGAAACTTCAACTTGAGGAATTCCACGAGGGGCTGGAGGAATACCGTCTAACATGAATTTACCTAAAGCCTTGTTGTCGGCTGCCATTTCACGCTCTCCTTGGAGAATATGAATCTCAACTCCTGGTTGATTGTCGGCTGCAGTTGAAAATGTCTGGGATTTGGAAGTAGGGATGGTTGTGTTCTTTTCTATGATTCTAGTAAAGACTCCTCCTAGGGTTTCAATACCTAATGAAAGCGGTGTGACGTCTAAAAGTAAAACGTCTTTAACTTCTCCTTCTGGGCGTCTGCCCTCATCTTTGGCAGATAAAATTTCTGCCTGAATAGAAGCTCCTAAAGCAACTACTTCATCTGGATTTACTCCTTTATGCGGTTCTTTGCCGAAATATTTTTTAACAGCATCGGCAATGGCAGGCATTCTGGTTTGTCCTCCAACTAAAACTATTTCATCTATAGATCCCTTAGCAATGCCGGACTCATTAATAGTTTTATCTAATAATTCTATAGATCTATCAATTAAATTTTTAGTAAGTTCTTCTAATTTGGCTCTAGTGATTTTAATTAAGAAATGTTTTGGACCTGAAGCATCTGAGGTAATGTATGGAAGATTAACTTCTGCTTCGAAAGAAGCTGAAAGCTCGTGCTTAGTGCGTTCTGCGGCTTCTTTTAGTCTTTGAAGGGCTAGGGAATCTTTAGATAAATCTATTCCATCCTGAGCCTTATATTGCTTAACTAAATATTCAATAATAATTTTATCTATATCGTCTCCCCCTAAATGAGTGTCTCCACCCGTTGCTCTTACTTCAATTGTGTCATCGCCTACTTCCAAAACTGAAACGTCAAAAGTTCCTCCTCCGAAGTCGTAAACTACTATTTTTTCATTTTTCTTTTTATTTAAACCATAAGCCAAAGCGGCTGCGGTTGGCTCTGGAAGAATTCTTCTAACTTTAAGCCCGGCGATTTCTCCGGCATTTTTTGTAGCCTGTCTTTGAGAATCGTCGAAATAAGCTGGAACAGTGATAACTGCTTCATCAACTTTTTCTCCTAATCTAGCCTCTGCATCTGCTTTTAGTTTCTGTAAAACCATGGCAGAAATTTCTTCTGGTTTATAAAATTTGTCTCCCATTTTTACCTCCACTGAACCAGTAGAAGATTCTTTCATTTCGTAAGGAAGCCAAGCCTTATCCTTTCCGACAATTGGGTCGTTGTATTTTCTTCCAATTAAACGCTTAACTGAAAAAATCGTATTTTTTGGGTTAGTAACTGCCTGACGTTTGGCCAAAACACCAACTAGCCTCTCGCCAGACTTTGAAATGGCAACTACTGACGGGGTAGTTCTAATACCCTCGCTATTTTCTAAAATTTTTGGAGAACCTGCTTCTACTATTGCAACTGCGCTATAAGTTGTTCCTAAATCTATTCCAATTATTCTTCCCATATTTTTTATTTATATATTAAATTTTATAATTTATTTTGCTTTTGAGATCATAACTCGCGCTGGACGCAAAACTTTTCCATTTAACGAGTATCCCTTCTCTATTTCTTTGGCTATAATACCCTCTTCGAATTCAGAATCTATCTCTCCAACTGCTTCATGAAAATTTGGATCAAATGGCTTGCCTTTTTCGACTGAAATTTTTTCTAGTCCTTTTTTCTTAAGCAGATCTTCTAGTTGAAGTTTGATCATCTGAATTCCTTTTTCTAATGCTCCGTCTTTCTCTAGAGTGGCAACCGCTAATTCAAAATTATCTAAAACTGGGATCATTTCCTGCACAATATCTTTTAGTCCCCATCTTATTAAGTCAGTGATTCTTTTTTCTTCATCTCTTTGAAAATTCATCAAATCTGCCTTAGCTCTTTTCCATCCATTTAAATATTCGTCTCTTTCTTGGGTTAATTTTTCTAATTCTGTTTTTGGTTCGCTTATTGAATTGTCGTTTTTTACATCTTCCATTGGTTTTATGTTTATTTAATTTATGAGACCTTTTGTAGGTTCGGTTCTTAATAATAAACTCGTCTCAATTTATTATTTTTGGCAAAAAATATATTTTTATTCATTCAATAATATCATTGATATTACTTCACTTATAGAAAATAATTTTTTTCTCAAAACTAATAAATTCATACTTCGTTTTTATTAAGAATCGAACCTAATTCTTTAAAAAATTTTATCGGTTTTCGGTAGTCCATCCATTTCGGACCAATGGCTCCCAAAATTATTTCCTCATCACCATTTTTAAACATATCCACTATAACTGAAAGATTTTCGCTTTTTGTTATCGGGCTTTTACCGATAAAGACAAGAGGTAATGATTTGGTTGAAATAAATTTTTTAAGCTCTTCCATTCTATCGTCTATTTTTTCAAAATCCTGAACTACTTTAAATAATTCCAGTTCATCTTCTATTAAAAAATTCCCAACTAATTTTTCAAATAAATTATCTAGGCCGCTTTTGTGAACTTCTAGTTCTCTAGAAGACTTTCCAATGCTCAAAAGGCCTAATTCTTCTGACATCGTCTCTACTATCCCTTTAGTGTCGGATGAGTTTAATTCTTGAAAAATTGATTCAAAAATCCCAGAAACCTTCTCGGCCAAATCTATCGCTATATCTTCCATAAAAAGTGATGCAAAAAATTTATAACCTGCATCTGTTGGAACTCTTCCTCCTGAAGTGTGGGGTTGATAGATATAACCTAATTCTTCAAGCTTAATTAGTTCGTTTCTGATCGTAGCGGATTTTACCCCTAAATCATATTCGGAACATATTTCAGAAGAAGAAACTGGCTTGCCAAGGCGGATAAATTCTTTAATTACTGCCTCTAATATTTTTTTAGAACGATCATCTAAAACCATATAAATATATTATTACAATTATTGTATTAGCAGTCTATCAACAAGATTGCCAACTGTCAAATTTAGTTATTCACAAATAAATGTCAATCAAAAGCTGTATACTAGTAGTAGGACTTCATATAATGAAATATAAATGGTAGTAATCTTTTTACTAACCAAAAACATATTCGGTACAATCCTGTTCCTTATGGACCCTGCACGAACCTCCTTGTGTTTTTTATTTAATCTGCAGATAAATAAATTAGGACCTTAAAGAACAAGCGAAAACCGAACAAACACAAAGTCGGCAAACAATAAAAATTGCCGATGCCAAGGAGCGATGTCGCCTTCTACTAAATAAATAAGAAGCGTCCGCTCTTTTTTTTGTTTTAAAATTATTTAAAAGTATTTTTGGCTCTCAATTCTTTATGAAATTTAATCGCAAATCTGTGTGCTTCGTCGCGAACTTGAATTAATACCTTTTTCTCAACTCCTTCTGGGATATTTCCAATAAAATCATTTCTATCTCTGTCTGGCCCTTTAGCAATTCCTACTAGAGGAATGTTTAATTTTAAATCTTCTAAGACCTCGCGAGCGGAATTTATTTGCGGGAGGCCTCCATCTATTAAAATCAAATTTGGTAGTCTCCAATCATTTTTGAAGCGCCTAAATAAGACCTCCTTCAACATGCCAGTATCGTTGGGGCCTTGTATGGTTTTGATCTTAAATTTTCTATATTCTGCCTTATTTGGTTTTCCGTTAATAAAAACAACCATTGAGCCAACCGCTGAAGTTCCTGAAATATTTGATATGTCATAACCTTCAATCCTAAATTGATTCGAATTTTCTCCGGTTGAAATCTCGTCTTCTTTAATAAGAGCAATGTCTTGAATGTGATTGAGGGCAAAAATCTTTCTTTTGATATTTTCTGCTTTTTCAAATTCCATTTTTTTGGAAAATTGATCCATTTCTTTCTTTAGAGACTTTATTATCCTATCTCTTTTGCCTTGTAGAAAAAGTTTTAAGTTGACGATATTCTTTTTATAATCCCTTGAAGTTATGGCATTTACGCAGGTTCCTGGGCAGAGATAAATTTGAAAATCAAAACATGCCTTAGGAAGTTTTTTAGAGTTTGAATTGTATGGTTCATGATTGGCGAATGGAAATATCTTTCTTAAAATATTTAGAGCTTCTTTTAAAGATCCGCTTTGAGTAAAGGGACCGAAAAATGTTCCTTGGGTTTTTTTAAGGTCTTTACCTCTTATTAAAAATACTCTGGGAAATTTCTCTTTAGAAATTTTTATATAGAGAAAGCTTTTGTCGTCCTTTTCTTTAATGTTGTATTTTGGAGAATTTTTTTTGATTAAATTAGACTCCAAGATCAAAGCCTCTAAAGCAGAGTTAGTTATCTTAAATTCAATGTCTTTTATTTCTGAAACCATCTTTTCTATACGAGAGTCGTGGGCTTTTTGAAAATAGCTTAAAACACGCCTTTTTAAATTGACGGCTTTGCCTATATATATTATTTTCCCCTTGGAATCTTTCATTAAATAGACCCCTGGAGACTCGGGAATGTTCTTTAAGACTTCAAGCATAAGACAAGTTTTCAATCTTATGCTTTAAATGTCAAACCGAGATTTATATCTTAATATATTTTCTGATAGCGAAGATCCCGGAGACGATACTTAGAAGTGCTCCAAAGAATAGTTCATAGAAGAAGATTTTAAATAAATTGCCATAGAAGAATGCTCTTATGTCAATTTCTGGTATGAAATTGGTTATATTGTCGGCTGCAAAGTTAATAAATGGGCCAATAATTAAAAGACTGAAGACGGCAGCTAAAATTCCAAATATTATTGATTCAACTATGTATGGCCCGTTAATAAAAGAATTAGACGCTCCAACTAGGCGCATAATTCCAATCTCTTCTCTATTTGAATAGATGGCTAAGCGAATTGTATTAAAAGTGATTAAAACTGCCGTTAAGGCTAAAAATACGGTTAGAGCTAAACCTATATTTTGCAAAACACTAATGAATTTTGCGAGACGCTCTATGACTAACTTACTCTCTTCAAAAGTTAAATCTTCAATCATGGGCTTAATATCTCCCGATTTCATGTAATTAACAATAATTCCGTAATCTTCTGGATTAGTGGCTTTTATATTTAAAGAGGCGAAAAATGGATTATTACCTAATTCGATTAGAGCTTGAGATATTTTAGAATCGTTTTCATATTTCGCCTTAAAGCCCTCTAACGCCTTATCTCTAGAGACATATTCAACTGCCTTAACTTCTTTTAAGGATTCAATATCTTTTTTAATTTTTAAAACATCTGATTCGGAAATATTTGTCTTAAAAAATACGCTTATATCTATCTTGTCTTTTAATGAAACTACTGCTGAATTGGTGACTTCTTGAAAAATCATAAGCCCTTCGAAAACGACTAGGGCCATAACTAAAACTATAATTGTAGCTAAAGAAAGAAGGCTATTTCTGACGAAATTTTGGAATCCGTATTTTATTATCCTTAAAATTTTTGTTGCCATATGTATTTAAAATCTATTTATTATTGGATAATGAATATTTAGAGTTTTCTTCGTCGCGGATTATCTTTCCAGCAGAAACGGTGATAACTCTCTTTCTAAGCAAATTAACCACGCTTCTGTTGTGGGTGGCTAAAATAACGGTAGTTCCTAGCTCATTTATTTTTGAAAGTAAGCTGATGATTTCTTCTGTATTTTCTTCGTCTAAATTTCCCGTTGGCTCATCGGCTATTAATACTTGGGGATGATGAATGATGGCGCGAGCAATACCAACCCTTTGCTTTTCTCCTCCAGATAATTCACCTGGAAAACGGGCTTGCTTCTCTCTTAGGCCAACCAAATCTAAAACCTGAGGAACAAGTTCCTGAATTTCTTCTTGTGGCCTGCCCTTAACTTCAAGCGCGAAGGCGACATTTTCGTAGACATTTTTTCTTGGGAGTAATTTAAAATCTTGAAAAACTATACCTATCTGACGCCTATATTCCGGAAGTTCTTTTGGTTTTAATTTACCTATATCAATATTACCTAAAACTATTTTGCCTTTAGTCGGCTTCTCTTCTCCTATTAATAATTTGATTAGGGTTGATTTGCCAGCGCCAGACTTTCCAACTAAAGAAACGAATTCCCCGTCCTTAATAAATAAGTCGACATTATCTAATGCCGGCAAATTTTTATCATATGCTTTTGATACGTTTGAAAAAGTAATCATAGTAGTAGATACATTTTACCATATGACCACAAAGCAACAAGCAACAAAAACTAAATAGGGTGATTTTCTTGCATTGGAAAATCTAATTCTGCGTCTATAAACTTATCTAGATCTCCTTCTAAGACAGCTTCTGGATTATGAAGTTTAAGCTTGGTTCTATGATCTACTACTTGCTTATATGGATGCAAAACATAGGAACGGATCTGGCTTCCCCATTCTGGCTTAACTTTGGTGCGAAGTTCGGAAATTTCTTTCATTTGAGCAGTCTGCATCATGTGTAAAAGTTTTGCCTTTAAAAGATTCATAGCTTTTTCCCTATTCTGGCCCTGACCGCGCTCGGCTTGAGATTCACAGGCAAGCCCGGTTGGAATATGGACCACTCGAACGGCCGTTTCTCTTTTATTCACATTTTGTCCGCCAGGACCACTGGAACGAGTGAATTCAACTCTAAAATCTTCTGGAGGAATATTTAAATTTTTTAATTCTACCGCCTCAAATACTGGAATAATTTCTACTAAGGCAAAAGATGTGTGACGGAGTTTTTTTGCTGAAAAAGGAGAAATTCTGACAAGCCTGTGAACGCCCATTTCTTTTTTAAGATTTCCATAAGCATAGTCACCTTTTATCTCTAAAGATCTGTCGCCGGTTTCGATAACTTTCCAATTTCTTTTTTGGGCATACTTAAGATACATATTAAAAAGCATATCTGCCCAATCTTTGGCATCATCGCCACCTGCACCAGGAAAAATGGTTAAATGAGCGTTTAATTTGTCGTATTTGCCGGTTAGATTGCTGAACATATATATAAAAATATTATGTCCTATGGGCGATTCTTTTACAAATTAAAAATGCGGTGGTGTTAATCTTTTTAATCAACACCACCGCTTACTCCCTTAGCCTTTCTTCGTTTTGGGGCAGTTTCCGCTAGTACATTTCTTACAACGACAAATACACCGACTAAGACTGCGCCCATCTAACGGAAGATTGGTTGTCCCACAGAAGCAACTTACCTCCTTCACTTTCTGAGGATTTGGAACATTCCTTTTCTTCATACTTGAGAAATCTAAGTCATCCGGATCGGCCCAGCCACCCATAAAATCTCCTTAGTTGTAGGGCTAGAGATATTCTAGTTTCGTTAGAATAAAAACGCCGCTCTTGAAGAGCGGGTTTTATATTCGAAATTCTGTGAAAAATACTATACAAATACAAAGCTCGCCCTTAGAGATATTTGGGAGAGCCACCAATTTTTATTTGTATTAAAATAATATTTCATACGTATTGGAGCCAGTGGTCGGAATCGAACCGACGACCTTTGCTTTACGAAAGCACTGCTCTGCCGACTGAGCTACACTGGCGATTAATAACGATATTTAGGATACCTTATTTTACGGGGTTTGGAAATATAAATGAGCGGAATGCGAGAATCGAACTCGTGTCTCAACCTTGGGAAGGTCGCGTACTGCCACTGTACTAATTCCGCTGGTCTAAGTTAGATTCTAGAAAAGAGACTATCTAAAAGCAACAGCAGAGCCATCCCATTTTAGGCCGTTTATAAATAGATGAATATTGGCGATTTTTTTTGAGTCTGAAATCCAATCATTAAAATTTAGATTTTGCAGGGATAATCTGCCTTCTAGAATCTCTTGCCTGGCTTGTGGCTCTAAGACTATCGCCTTAACCCTCTCAAAAGATATTCCATAGAGCGAAGAAACATATTGCGAAAATTTATCGTTTTGCGCCGCCGGCTCTACTTTTTTATTAACCATCGAATTGAGATCATCTCCCAACATATCTTGTAGTTTACTTTCTATAATTGAATCTGAAATTATCTTGTCTAAAATGGATCTCTTAATTTCTGGAATATACGATGCAAAATCTTTTATCTCTTCTCCATTGTTTTCTACCTTACTGGCCTCGGAATAATAGTGAACAGCTGAGACCAAATATTCACCGTATGATTTCTGAGAGATAAGATCTCCATCAATATAGGCAATCGGATAATTCCCGCTTATGGTCAAATAATACATCAGCATACCAAAACCGAGAAAAGAAATAAGCGTTATAAAATATTTATTCATTTTTATGTTATTTATTGATTGGATCCCCGCTTGCGCGAGGATGACAAGCGGAGCCTGTCATTTTTTACTAGGAACGACTATATAAAGTTTTTCGTCACTTTTTCTATAATTTGAATTTGATTTTAAAATTTTTTCTCTGAATTCTGGATCTTTCATAGCCTCTACGGTATTAGCTAGTTTATCGTTTCTGTTTTTTATATCATCATAACTAGACTGCAGCTCAGAGAAATGATTTCCCAAATCTTGTCTTTGATTATATACAATTTTTGCTTCACGCACCAAAAAGACCAGCGCGGTAATTAAAAAGCCAAAAAGAATATATTTCCTCATTAACTACTATTATACAATATGAGCACCTATTTTGTGAGTTCTTTATATCTAAAACAACTAACTAGGTGATCATTAACCATTCCAACTGCCTGCATAAAGGCATAGCAGATAGTTGAGCCACGGAATTTAAATCCGCGGTGGCCCATATCTTCGCTCATCTTGTCGGAAATTTCACCTTTAGAAACATAGTCTTTCATAGTTTTATTTTTATTAATGATGGTTTTGTTTTTAACGAAACTCCAGACATAAGCGTTGAAACTTCCGAATTCTTTTTGGATTTCTAAAAACCGCTTGGCGTTATTAATGGCGGCTTCAATTTTTAATTTATTTCTTATGATTCCTGCGTCTTTAATTAACCGATTAAAATCCTTTTTGGTAAATTTAGAAACTTTTACCGGATCGAAGTTTTTAAAAGCAAGCCTAAAAT
>SIBX01000005.1 GCA_009694925.1 Minisyncoccota bacterium | reverse complement strand
AGTCAGTCCTTCCGCGACCACGATCAGACGATCGAAGCCCTGTTGATGTTCCGGAATCGCGATGCTCGCGACATCATTCAGCTTGATGCTGTAGCGGTCACGATAGAACTTGATCCATGATTCCATCTGGACCGAGGCGTCGCCGAGAAGGTTGCTGCCTAAGACGACTTTGCCTGTTTCCACCAAGCTTAGTGGAAACAGGGTCGTCTCGAACCCGGTGTCGTCCTGAATCGTCTGGAGAACACGCGCTACGCCTTCGGGCGAACGCTTGCCTTCACGCACCAACTCCAAAACCTTGGAGTTCAGATCGTATATCCGCAATCTTGCTTTGTCGTTGCTCACGACTTGTCCTTTCTTATTCTTGTCCGTTACTCACGGACAGGGGTGTTTTCCAGAAAGAAGCTAATCGCCTCTTAAAATCTGGAAAACTATGTTCGGGTACTGTTTGCGAGTATATCACAATATATTACATTTTGTCAAATTCTTGGTGAAAAGTCCTTATTTTATTGATTTTTCAACTAGCCAGTTTCCCAGAAACTGCTTTAACGTAGGCACAATAATCGCAATCTAAACCAGAATCTGGAATTTGATCACCGTCTAGGCACTTCTTAATATTGGAAATTACTTTTGGGATCCAAGCATCGTCCCCTATATATGGAATTAAATTAATATCAAATTCTAATTTGGCGTCGAACATTCCTCTATCAGTTTTTCCGTTACAATACACAAAATATCCGGTTGAACAAATTTTTAATCCGTTCTGACGGAGAAGCCATTGATAGATTTCCATCTGCCTTTTATAACCATCATGCCAGTCCTGATTAAGCTCTGTCACGGCTTCGCTTTTTGAAGTAGCTTTGTAGTCAACGACGATAAATTCACCTCTGGAGTTTTGCCAAAGGTCGTCTATGGCTCCGTAGAGTAGAAAATTATTTTTCTCGTCTAAATATTGGATGCCGGTAAAAGTATGTCTCCATTGCTCAAGATTTTCGTGAGAAATAGGAGTGGCGTCTATTTTATATTTTTCTATAAGAGGATGCTTTTTACCGCTTACTCTATATAGATCAAACTCCTGTTTTAAAAGAGAATCTACTGCGGAGTTTAAAGAAAAAGGGAAGCCTGGCGGTTGGGAAACTCCAAGTTTTAAATCTAAATAAAAGCAACGAGGACATTTGGTAAATAACTCTATTTTTGAGCGAGATATTTTAAAAGGTTTATCGCTTTTAGAATCATAGAGGTTTTTGGTTTTATTGGCGTTGTAGTATTTTGACACAGTATTAAGTGTAAAGATTAAAAATTAAAATGCAAAATTATCTTAATGCGTTCTGAAGTTCGACGTAGCCGATTTCTGGAGGATTTAATTCCCATAAGAAATGAGCCACAACATACGCATTGGATCCAGAAGATTTTGCGTAACGAATTGTTTCTAGGTTAATTCCTCCATCAACTTCAATAAAACAATCTGGGAACATCTTTCTTAATTCTTTAATTTTTTCCAAGGATTCTATTTTAAAAAGCTGGCCTGCCCAGCCAGGGCTGACTGCGAGAATTTGAAATTTATCTACTTTATGAGAATATTTTTTAAATTCAGAAACGTTGGTTTCTGGCTTAATAGAAATCATTAAGTCGACGTCGTTCTCTGCACATTTTTTTATTAAAAACTCTGAATCAATTATAGTCTCGTGGTGAGCTATAATTCTAGAAACGCCCGCAGATATCCATTCTAAAAAAACTTTTTCTGGATTTTGGATCATTAAATGAACCTCAAAATTAATTTTTCTCATCCAAACATTTTCATCTATAAGAGTTCTAAATTCTTCGGCATTGCCCCAAATAAAAGCCGGAGAAAAGGATCCATCAGAGACATCTATGTGAACCCAGCCATTGCCCGGCAAGAAATCTCGGCACTTAAAGATTTTCTCCTTGGCCTCTTCGAAGGTTGTACAGTTTATTGAGGGTATAATTAAATCATTCATTATTTAAATATTAGAATTTAGCAATTCTTCTTATGTGGCGGTCTTCTCCAGAAAACTTTGTGGCAAGCCAAGTGTCTATAGCTCCTAACATTTCTTTTTCAGATAAAAATCTGGCTCCAATTGAAAGAATATTGGCATTGTTGTGCTCCTTAGAAAGCTTAATAATTTCTAATGGGCCGCTGTAATAAACTGTGGCACGAACATTCTTAAATCTATTTGCAACCATTGCCTCTCCTTGTCCTGAACCGCCTAAGATTATTCCTAAACAATCTGGAGAATCGTTATTTTCCCATTTTTTAGAAATAGCTTCTGCAACTAGTTTAATAAAGTCTGGATAGTCGTCGTTTGGCTCAAAATAATTAGTTCCAAAATCTTCAACCTCAAAACCGCTCTCTGAAAGATGTTTTTTTATGATGCTCTTAAATTCAAAGCCTGCATGATCTGCTGCTAGATAGATTTTCATCTATTTATTTTTAAATTTAAAAGTACCCAGAATTGCTTTAATAAAATTCATGGTTGGCGTGTCTATATGAAAATCTGAGTTGACCTCCTTTCTAATATCAAATAAAAAGCTGCGAACTTTATTGTCTTGATAATTTAAAACGACCGCATTAACTATTGGAACGTAAGTGTTTTCATTAGATGAGCCACCTATTGTAAAATCATTTCTTTGGTAGATCCTAATCGTATAATTACCGGTTTTAAAATTTTCAAAAACCTTGGGGATTGCTTGCGGATTTGCAGAATATTCTTTATTCCAATATTCATCAATGGATGAATATATTCCGGAATCCATAGTAGATCCAAAACTTATATATTCTCCGAGGTTAGGACCTTCTCCATAACCCTGCATCAGTTCATAGGTTTCATATTTATTGCGATCTCTACTAGAGAAAGTAATTTTCCAGCTTTGAGGGACTTTAATTAGACTTCCATACATTGGACTTGCATAATCTTTCCAATTTTCAGTATTAACAGTATTTTGATTTGATGTATCGGTGATATTTTTGAAGTAGAATATTCCTCCTGCTATCAGAATTAATATAATGATAAGTATTGTTTTTTTGTTCATATTTTAAAATAAATTTAATAATCAATTAAACCAATCTTGCGACTCCCTCTATGTGCTTAATAAGTGTCGCAACATAGCCCCATTCATTATCGTACCAAGATAAAATTTTTACTAAGTCTCCGTCAACAACTTTGGTAAAATTTAAATCTATTATGGCTCCATATGGTTCGCCTAAAATATCGGAGGAAACTACTTGATCACGAGTTGTCTTTAGAATTCCAGACCATCTTGGAGAACCGGCGGCTCTTTCTAAAATGGAATTAACTTCTTCAACTGTGGTTTTCTTTTTTGAAAGAAATGTAATGTCTGCTATTGAGCCGGCAACAATTGGAACGCGAATAGCGATACCGTCAAATTTTCCATTTATTTCCTTTATAACCCTACCTAAGGCAATCGCGGCACCGGTCGTTGAAGGAGACATATTTTGAGCTGCGGCTCTTCCGCGACGAAAATCTTTTCCTCCACGAACTGGTCCATCTACAATAGATTGGGTTGCTGTATAGGCATGGACAGTATTTAAAACCGCTTTTTCAACGCCAATAGTTTCTGTCATAATTTGCACAACTGGGGAGGTAGCGTTAGTCGTACAAGAGCCATTAGAGGTTAAGTTCCAAGATTTTAATTCTCCTTCATTAATACCCATTAAAACTGTCTGGCCGAAAGAACCGTCTGCGTCTTTTGAAGGAGCGGTAATGACTGTTTTTTTGGCGCCAGCGTCCAAATGAACTTTAGCTTTTTCAAAAGATTCAAAAGCGCCGGTTGATTCTAAGACTATATCTATCCCCAACTCTTTCCACGGAAGAAGATCTGCTTCTTTAATTTGAAGAATTTTTATTTCGTGACCATCAACAACTATATTTCCATTTTTAACTTCTACTTTCTTTTCAAATTTTCTATAAACAGAATCGTATTGCAATAGATAGGCAAGATTATCTATATCTCCCAAATCATTAATCGCAACTATTTCAATATCCTTATGCCCAAAGGCCTGCCTAAAAAATATTCTGCCAATGCGTCCAAAACCATTTATCGCTATTTTTGCCATGTTGTATTTAGACTTATTTTATATAGTAATATTCTAACTTAATTGCCGTTAACTTGCATAGGTTTAGACTCTGTTCCGATTCTTAAATTTGCCAATATCCAAATTCCTAAAATCATCAAGATGATGGAATAGTTTAATGCCGAATAAGAACCTACCTTTGTCCAAATGTATCCGCCAATCAAACCGGCAAAGAGCGAAGATAGCCCAGATGAAGCGCCTAAGAAGCCCTGGCCAGAAGCCTGAGAATCTTCTGAAACTAATTTACTAGCCAAACTTCTCGAAACACCATTAGTCATGGCACTATATATTCCTAAAAATATAAAACCGGCAATTAAAGTGTATAAAGAACTGGCATCTCTAATAATTAATAGACCTATAATCGCAGAAGCAAATCCTCCGATGATTACTATCTTTTCACCAAATTCATCTGACAGCCTACCAAATGGAATTGCAAAAATTGCGAAGGCCGAACTATAAATTAGATATACTAATGGCATTAATTTTATATCTAGACCCAAATCTAAAACTCTAATTAAAAGAAGAGAGACAGGCATAAAGCCTAGTCCAAAAATAAAAATAGAAAAAATATATTGACGAAATTCTGTGGTAAAACCGTCTGTTCTGAAGGTGAATTTTTTATAATCTTTATTTTTAAGATTTATCTCTTTAATGGCCACTTCTTTAACTGGCAGAAAACTTAAGAGAGCAAAAATACCAACGACAAAAGCTATTAAAAATAGATTTCTATAATTTCCACCAAGAAATGGAAGTATTAAAACTGCGATTGCTGGACCTAAAATCCCGCCAAAAGCATCCATGGCTCTTTGAAAACCAAAAGATTTTCCTCTGTCTGATTTTGGAACAGATTCTGCCAGAAGCGCATCACGAGGAGACTCTCTAAATCCTTTCCCAACCCTATCTATTGCCCTTAAGAAAAAAATACTCCAAATATTGCCCACAAAATACAAAACCCAACGAGTGGACACCGAAAGAGAATATCCTAAAATAGAGATTATTTTTCTCTTTTTTAATTTATCAGAAAGCCAACCAGAATAAATTTTTAAAAAACTAGCTACAGCATCTGCAAAACCCTCTAGAAATCCGATAAAAATCGGAGTAGCTCCGAGAGATATTAAAAAAGCCGGCATAACCGAGAAAATCATTTCTGCTGAAAAATCATTAAAGAGACTGACTAGACCCAAAAAGAATACGTTGACATATATTCCTAGAAATTTTTTCATTAAATTTATTTGATGATTTCAAGCTTGTCGCCAACCTTAAGGCCATGATTTTCAATTCCACCAGAAGCAATTTCTAGAACCATATTGACTGGAAAGTTTGGCATATATATTTTTGGAATACTTGTTATGGGCATGGCATTTTTTGTTATGTCGATAATTTTATTATCTTTTATCCAAATAAAATCAATTGGAAATAACATTCCCTTCATCCAAAATATCTGCTTATCGCTTTTATCAAAAACAAAAAGCATTCCTTGATTTGAACTGATACTTTTTCTACCGCTTAAACCAGATGATCTGTCGCGATTAGTTTCGGCAATATCAATAAAAAATGTTTTGCCACCTAGATTTATTTCCCTATCATAAAAACCAATCCCTAACCCAGTCTCTTCGGAGTTTTTTGTGATTTCTATTTTTCTGTTATATGAAAACCCTTTAAAAATTAAAAGACAGAGTATTAAAACTGAAAAAAAGATTGATAAAAATCTAAACATTTCTAGAGGATAAAATTCCATACACGGCGATGCCATATGCGACCGAAACATTTAAAGATTCTTTTTTGCCGTACATTGGTATCTCTAGAATTGTATCAGATTTTTCTAAAATTGTTTTTGACACTCCATCAACTTCCCCGCCTAGAATAATGGCAATTTTTGAAATGTTTTTAGATTTTAGATTTTTATCTAAGGTTTTAAAATTTATAGATTTCTTCGATTGTTCTAGAGAAATAATATAATAATCTGATATTTTTAAAGATTTTATTACTTGAGATGTGGTTTTAAAATATTCCCAAGGAATCCATTTTTCTGCTCCTAAAGAAACCTTTTCTAGATTTTTTTCCGCGTTACCAAATCTATCCACGGGTTTTGGAGTTATACCACAAAGATATACTTTTTTAACCCCAGTGGCGTCTGAGGTTCTAAATATTGAACCAATATTATGAAGACTGCGAATCCCCGATAAAACAACTACGATTTCCATAAAGTGTTATAATACTATAAATATATGCAAATAATAAAGTGGCTTTTCTCTTTGGCTGTTGTGACTGCTATAGGAGTAGGAATTGTCTATTTTCTTCCAACTGATATAAAGTCTAAAACTCTTCAGAAAATTTCTGGAGTAATCCCTGAGAGTATTAAGGCAGAAACGGAAAAAATAATTATGACTCCGCCGGAAGAAAGAGAAAAAATAATTGCGCAAATTGAAGAAGGAATAAGCAAATTGAAACAAAGTGCCACGGAAAAAACACAGGAGGTAATTGTAAAAACGGAAACACTTTTGGAACAACTTAAAAATCAGAACGAAGAAGAATCTATTGCTGGAATTGTGAAAAGAAAAATCGTTGATTCTTTATTTAATAATGGAGCGACGACTTGCGAAAGATAGAATATGGAATTAAGAAGTTTGAATTAGTGGGATCGAATTTTATTACTCTGCTTGGGACATGCTTTATTTAAATAAATATTCTCTCGATTTGATTCCATTTTCACATGTGGATTTGTTTAATTCTGTGAAATAATTACAAAGTTTATGACTGTCTGAAATAGAGGCGGTGTGATGAATATATAATCCGATCAGACCATCAATACAAGTTGAAATGTCTTTAAGAGAGCCTGCTTTATCGCAAATTGATTCTGCTTTTAATGGAATATATAGATTATTTTTTATCGCTTCGCCACCTAAGCCAGCAATACAAGAATCAATAAAATTTTTATCGATATTTTTACACCAATTAAATGCCTTGGAATAATCTTCTTTTATCAAGGTTAAGTAATATTTACCAGCATATAAATAACATTCTTGCTTGTGCGTTTTTTCTTGAACACATGAAGAAGCAGGATTTTCTTTGGAAACGAACCGCGAAGGATGTAATACGTCATCGGCGCCAAAATTTTCCATAAAAACTCCGTTCGCACAGTTGTCTTTGGCAAATTTAGAATCATAAACATCGCATAACTCAAGAGCGCGAGGAAGATTATTTCCTGTCCAATACATAAGCCCATGACCAACTCCATGATAACAATTCCATGCAGGATTTTTTTCTTCGGGATAAGGTTTGCAGACTTCTTTCATTGCTGAAAATATATCTGAAATGTTTTCAAAATAGGCTTCTATGACCCCATGAGTATAGCCAGATATGCAAATATCTATTGAATAACTCATAGCTTTGGCAAAATCTTTATATTTATTATAGGATTCATGACCTATTTCATGAATAATTCCATGACATGAACGACTTAATAATTCATCAGTCTGCATATTTTCCGCAAGCTCCAATAAAGCAACTCTGGGATTTTCTTTCAATGCAAGCTCTATGAAGTATTTTTTTGTTTTTTCTAAATCTTGATCGGGAAACTTCACTAAATTATCATTAGCCTGATTTGTGGATGGTGGTTTTGATTTAAGAATAATATTAATAAATATAAATCCTATGAACAAGAAAATACCTAAGCCTAGTATGCTAAAAATTATTTTTTTTGATGGTTGTGACATTTATTTCTTGGATTAACCCTCTTTACTGGATTTTGAATTTTGTGGATTGGAAACTGTTCTTAGCTCAAAATCTTGATTATTAGAATTATTATCACAACCATTTCCCTTTAATTCATATGCGCCAGATGACGATGCGCAACCGGAATCAGTCCAAGATTTTCTTTCATAACTTTGATTGGCTTCTAAAATGATTGAAATTGAAGAAGTTTCTCCAAAAGGATTTGTCAGGTCGTTTCCCCACGCAACGGCGTCAATTATATTTTCATCCTTATCCTGCAGGGCAATACTGCTGTTGTCTGCTATGGAATAAGAAGAATATTCAATGTCTGCCCCAATTGATGAGGAAAATCCGTCATTAGAATTTGCCCAAAGAAAAAATCCGTGAGATTTTATAATACTGCCATCGGCGAAAACCCCCATAGAAGATTCAGATCCGCTTTGAGTTCTTTTTCTTAATTTCCAATTTGAAATATCAATATCAGAATCTGTAGGATTCCAAAGCTCTATAAAATCATTGGTTGTTTTTCCAGAACCGCCCGTTAATTGAATTTCCGAGATTAAAACATGGCTTACATTACTTATTGGTGACGGAGGCGGAGGGTTTGAGTCATTGACTGAATAGTTAGAAGAAGTCGCCTCTTGGTTGCTAGTGGACGTATTTGAGGGTGTATTTTCAGGTGAAGCAATACTTGGCTGAATATATGTTAATGCGTTGGATAATAACGGAGTTGGCGAGTTTTGATTTTGCGGAACGGTTGGGGCGAGGGAATTGTTATTTGCTGGAATATTTTCTCTAGAATTGATAATAGCTTTATTTTCTGGTGGTTTCGAATTTTCAATTGGTTGTGATTTGTTGACGATTTCTTTTTCTGATTTTTTAGAAGTAACTTTTTTGGGCTTATTTTCTTGAGCAGTATCCTTTTCAAAAGAAACAATATTGTAATTATTTAGTGGGATTTCTGCGAGAAGAGCTAAGTTCTTATCTTGAAAAATATTTATAAATTTTCCCGAGAATACAAAAAGGCCTGAAGTTAAGATTATGCCTAAAATCAGAAATATGTAGGCCCTGAATTGCATGATTTTTGAGGCCTGAATAAATTATTTTTTACCTCTATTTAAAATATAGCTATAAGCGGCAAGCGTAGCTTTTACGGCATCACCGGCCGAGATGTTGTTTTGCTTGTAAGGGTCATCCGTAATATCTCCTGCGGCAAAAATCCCTAGAGCTGATGTGGTGCCGTGTTTTGAATCTATAATAACTTGTCCATATTTATCTAAAGAGACTAAGTCTTTAACCATTTCAGAATTTGGAACTGAACCAATCTCAACGAAAACTCCTTCTGCTTTTAAGGTTTTTTCTTCGTTCGTTTTTCTGTCTAAATATTTTAGTCCTGAAACAAATTTATCTCCTACAACTTCCTTGCTTTGGGCGTTAAAAATTATTTCTGCCTTTCCTGAGGTGCGAATTTTTTCTTGAGTAACAGGATCACCC
This sequence comes from Minisyncoccota bacterium, assembly GCA_009694925.1. Classification (GTDB taxonomy): domain Bacteria; phylum Patescibacteriota; class Minisyncoccia; order UBA6257; family 1-14-0-10-40-38; genus SIBX01. Next base: position 16,616 of record SIBX01000005.1, on the reverse strand, counting down.
TTCAAAGAATCACTAAATTCTAAAAGATAGATTTTTGTGGCATATGGCAATAGGTCTACGGCAGCCTCTAATCCAGCATTGCCACCACCCACAACTACAACATCCTTTCCTGAAAATAATGGAGCGTCGCAAGTTGAACAATAAGCAACTCCTTTACCGTCTAATTCTTTTTCTCCGGGGACACCCAACTTTCTTCTTCTTGCTCCACAGGCAAGCATTAATGCTTTTCCAACATACGTGCCACCGGCATCGGTAGAAACTTCAAAATCATAAATTCCTGGAAATTCTTTGGATGCAATTTTTTTAATAGAAACTACCTTTTCCCCAAGTTTAATGTCTACTATATCTGAATAGGAAGTTATGTGATCTTCCATTTTTTTTGCTAAATCAAAACCGGAGATATGCTTATCGCCTATCCAATTTTGGATATCTGCTGAAACTATCGACTGTCCTCCAAAAGATTCTGTAACTAATAATGTCTTTAGTCTTTTTCTAGCAGAATAAACTCCCGCAGCAACTCCAGCTGGACCACCGCCTATGATTATATAGTCGTACATTTTTTGTATAGGCATTAGGCGGTTAGGCCATAGGCACTAGTTAAAATTTTATTATTTCTTTAAACCTAATGCTCTATCAATTTCCGACCTGTTGAAGCCGACGATTATTTCTCCATCAATATCAATAACAGGAACGCCTATCTGTTGAGATTTTTTAAGAGCCTCTTCTCTTTTTGCGTCATCGACTGCGACATTAAAATCCTCATAAGGAATATTGTTTTTTGTAAAATATTCTTTTGCCATCTTACAATACTGACAGGTTGGAGTGGAATATATCAAAATTTTTTTCATAAAATTATTATTTAATTGTTTTTATTGACCCGAAACATCTTCTTCGCTGAAAAAACTTATAACACCGATCATTAATACTATTAAGCCTGAGATGCAACTGCTCCATAGTGCCGGAGCAATGTCCTTAAAACCTAAAATCCATGGGGAAACAAAAACCCAAATGCCCAAGAAAATCTGAATTTTTGCTGACCATTTCATTTGATATAATAATATCTTTATAAGAAATAAGTCGCAAGTGATAAGGTAAAAAAGATTATTTCTTGGCCAAAGCTTCTTCTATGGCAGCCTTAAATGTTGCATAGGGCACAGCTCCCATAAGCGCCTTGCCATTAATAAAGCTGGCTGGCGTGCCCGAAACGCCGGCTACGGTTCCTTCGGCAACATCTTTTTTAACATTATCTGAATATTTAGCAGAATCGTAGCAGGATTTAAACTTAGACTTATCCATTCCTAAAGAACCTGCTAAATCTGTGAAGTTTAAAGTTGATAGATTTGCTTGATTTTCAAATAAAGCATCATGATATGTCCAGAATTTTCCTTGTTCCTTTGCGCATTCAGATGCTAGAGCTGCAGGATTTGCCGATGGGTGGATCTGATATAGCGGAAAATGTTTATAAACAATTTTAACTTTTCCGGTTTTTATGTATTCTTCTCTTATCTTTAAATTACTTTCATCTTGTATTTTTTTGCAAAATGGGCACTGAAAATCTCCGAATTCAAAGATTGTGACTGGGGCGGTGGCATCGCCTAAAACAGGAGAATCTCCTATTGCTAGATTAACTGGTTTTTGATTTTCTGCTTTGGCGCCTTGATTTTGAACATTAGCCAGACCACCCACGGTGCCAGACTTTAGCCCAGATCCATAAATATAAGATCCGCCCAAAATTAAAGCGGCGGCTATAATGCTTCCCGCTAAAAATCCTCCCTTCTGCTGTTGATTAGTTTCCATATATGTTTAAAAATTAAAGTAACTCCTTATTAATGCTATTAATATTAAAGCAATAAAAACAGAAGTCAACGAGTTATACATAGAACAACGGCGTAATTTGACCAAAAAACACAAAAAATCAATAAAATGAAGCTAAATATAAAAATTAAACAAGTCTTTTTAGTACTAATAGATATAATGTCGTTCTATGTTTCGCTTTTTTTGGTTATATATTTAAGTTTTTATTTTGAAAAAAGACACGCTCTGGCCATTCATTTTGATATATTTAGCCTAATTTTACTTTTATGGTTAATTATTTTTTACATAATGAATCTGTATGAGATAAGAGATTTAGATGATAAGAAAAAATTATTTCAAAAACATGTTTCAGCCGTACTTATAGGAATGATACTTGCGATTATGTTTTTTTATTTTATTCCTTATTTAAAAATTGCTCCTAAAAAAAACCTATTCTTATTTGCTTTTATATTTTTAATTATAAATATCTTTTTTAGAAATTATTACTTATCCTTGATAAAAAATAAGATTCAAAAGGAAAAGATTTTTATTATCGGTGACGGAGAAATTGAGGAAAAAATTAAGGCATTCATAGAAAAAAATAAGCAGATTGGTTTTGAAATTAAGGCTTATACAAAAGATGAGAATGATCCATTTATTGCTGATATATTAGAAGAGAGGGCTAAAGATAAAAAAATTGGACTAGTCATAATCCCCTACAAATCAAATGAAAATTCTCTTGCCTCTAAGATAATAAACAAAGAAATAGGGCGGGGCCTAAGAGTGAAAAATGCAATAGAGGCCAGTGAAGTATTTTTCAGAAAAATACCAATATCAGAAATAAATAATTCCTGGGTTTCTGAAAATATATTAAATAAATCAAAAATATATGAAAGATTTATTAGGCCATTTGAAATGATAATTTCTACAGTATTAAGTATTTTATTTTTACCGATTTTTATAATTATCGGAGTATTTATAAAAATTTCTTCTGCGGGACCAATTTTTTTCAAGCAAATAAGAACTGGTAAAAATAAGCAAGAGTTTGTTCTTTGGAAGTTTAGAACAATGGGAATTGACGCAGAAAAAGATGGTCCTAAATGGGCAACCAAGAACGATCTACGAGTGACTGGCATTGGAAAATTCTTAAGAAAAACGCATTTGGATGAATTGCCTCAATTAATAAATATATTCAAGGGAGATTTATCCTTTATAGGGCCAAGACCTGAAAGGCCGGAATTTATTAAAATACTTGAAAAAGAAATACCATACTACAATACTAGACACACAATAAAGCCAGGGATTTTAGGTTGGGCACAGTTAAATTATAAATACGGAGCATCTGTGGAAGAAACATTAGAGAAGGTGCAGTATGATTTATATTATCTCAAAAATAGATCTATTATTTTAGATTTAGTTATTTTTATGAAGACTATAAAGAGGTTTTTTATTTCGGCGGATTAAGAGATATTTTTAAATGAACCTAATTAAACTTAAGAGCTTTCTTTTTGAAAACAAAACAAGCGCACAGACAATAACAAAAAATTCATTTTGGCTTTTTTTAGGACAAATGGTAAGTCGCGCATTAAGGGCAATACTTGTAATATATTCTGCAAGAGTTTTAGGAGTGTCTGGTTGGGGGGCATTTTCCTATGCTCTAGGAATAGTTACAATGCTGACAGTATTTTCTGATTTTGGAATAAATGCACTCATCACAAGACAGGGGGCAAACCAAGAAAAAAGAGATCAGTATATAGTCACCTCTTTAGGAATAAAAATTGGATTAATAATCATATTGTCTATTGGAGCAATTTTTTTTGCTCAGAACTTTGCTAAATTAGAAGAAGCTAAAATCATAATCCCATTATTACTCTTTGTTTTTATCTTTGATACTTTGAGAGACTTGGGCTCTGCAATAACCAGATCCATGGAAAAAATGCAGATCGAATCTGCTTTGAATATCTTGACCAATGCTTCAATACTTATTTTTGGAATATTATTTCTATACAAAGAAGCATCTGTAAGTAATCTGGCTATTGCCTATTCTTTGGGAAGTTTAATTGGTTTTTCTGCTTGTTTTTTTATTTTGAGAAAAAATTTTACAAATTTAAAAGCGAATTTTAAACCAGAATTAATTATTGAAATAATAAAAAGTGCTTGGCCTTATGGGATGCTTATTATTATGGGAATCGTAATGCTTAACACTGATATTATAATATTGGGATCTGTTGCTACGGCTGAGGCAGTTGGATATTATTCTTCTGGACAAAAATTGATTCAGTTGTTATATGTTATTCCAACATTAATTGGCATAAGTGCCTTCCCACAACTGGCAAGATTTGCACAAAGTGCTCCAGAGAAGGCAAGGGCAATACTTAAAAAAACTGTTCTGGTTTCGGTTTTAATGGCGGTGTTTTTTGTTTCTATTCTTCTGCCACTTTCAAAGTTTATTATACAAGCTGCATTTGGAGATCAATATTTAAAATCTATCCCTGTTTTTCAGATATTAATTTTTAGTCTATTGGTTGTTTTCCCGTCTTCTATTTTGGGGCAAGCAATTTTTGCTTATAAAAAAGAAAGGTATTTTATCTGGATATCTCTTGTTACCATCTTAGGAAACGCCTTATTAGACTTAATACTTATTCCAAAATATGGAATAGAGGGCGCAGCTTATGCAACGCTTATCATGCAAACAATAACTGGGATATTTTTAATAGCGGAGGTGAATAAAATAACTGGATCTATTATCCCAAGCCTTAAAAGCTTTAGGGACATATTCGCAAAAGAAGAAATATAGAATGGAATTGAATTTAAAAAGCCGTACATTTGTACGGCTTTTTAAATATTTATACTAGAAACCTCTTATGGATTTAATTTTTGCAGAAAGCTCATCTTTTGACCCTTGATCATCGACAAGGGCTATTCCCTCTTCTAAAATTTTTATCGCTTCGTTGTATTTTCCAATTTTTAAATAATTATCTGATAAATCTTTTCTATAAGAAACATCTTTTGGTGAAAGAGCAACTAATGCCTTTAGAACCCCTACTAAGCGCGCATAATTTTTAGCAATACCATAAGCACTAAGTAATGTTTTTTCTGGAATTTCTAATGTGCCATATCTATCTATCAATAATTTTTCTCCCTCCATAGCTTTTCCAGAAAAAATATAAATTGATGCTAGGTTTAATCTAGCCGAATCGAAGTCTGGAGAATTATTAAAGTTTTCTTTTAAGTATTTAATAGCAGATTCAACGTCTCCTTTTTTCAAATAAACTTCTGCAATTGCTGAGATTATCTGATGCTTCTTGGGGGAAATTGAGCGAGCCTTTTGTAGCGTATCTAAGGATGCGTCAAAAAGTCCACCGGTAGAATATAGAATACCTAAAAACAGATATTGCCTAGGATTTAATATGTTTTCTGTGACATTTTTATCCATCTCTGCTATGGCAACATTATAGACTTCAACCTTTTCTTCGTTTGAAAGATAAGTAGAAGGACCAACGGAATTCATTGTAAATTGGGCAAGTTGCTCACGCGCCTCGGTAGTACCTAGGGTTTTTTCTTGTATGCTTTCTTTGAGCCTACTAAATGCCGTGGCTAGAATATCGTGCTTGGTTTTGTTGTCGTAAGAATCATTACCTACAATACCGGCATAAGAGAGTGCCTCAAGAAGTTTTTTGTTGGCTTTAATGGCTGGGACATTTAAAAAATAAAATGTTACGCCCGAAACAACAAGACAAATGATTAGAAACAAGCTCCCATAGAAGGCCATATCCTGAACACTGCTAGGACTTGAGACTTCTTCTTTTTTGCTGTGGCTTTGGATATAGGCCAAGATACTCATATATCCAATATATGTAGCTAATTGATCAAAGACGAAAAGATTTTGAATTAAATAAACGAAAAAGAAAGAAATTAAAATAATTGCTAATTTTTTCTCTCTATCTGTATTTTCAATAATATCTTGTTCTGATTTTTTCCCAAGAGACATCGTTCCATAGTTTTTTATCAACATATAGATTGCGACTCCGAAAATACTTAGATAACTAAATAACCCTAGAACTCCGGCATTAATAAGCCAATCTAGAATTATATTGTGAGATCTGTCGAACCAAGGCTCTTGGGCATACATTTTTGCATCGTAATATTTTCCGAAAACTGCTTCAAAATTTCCAGGACCCCAGCCCAAAATTGGCCTCTCCTTAACGCCCTGAAAGCCCATTTTCCAAATTAAAAATCTAGATTTTCCTGCTTCTAAGTTAATAGATGCAAAACGAGAAAGGACCTGATTGCTTTTTACAAAATTTGAATCCTTAGCTAAATAGATTGAAGAAGCGCCTAAAATTAAAATTATGGCAACGGAGCCAAAAATCTTTTTAAGCAGTTTTTCTTTTTCATTTTTCGATTTTATCAAAAGGAAATATAAAGAAGTTCCGATTAATAATCCTATAAAGAGAGCTAGGGCAGCACCTCTGGTTGCCGAAAAATAGATGGTTAAAAGACTCATGGCTATGACTAAAGAATAATAAATTTTGGCAAATTTATTTTTTGAATAAACAAGGAGCAGTAAAGAAAAACAAATAATAAAACATAAATAGGCGGCTACATAAGTTGCATTACCTAATGTGCCGTCAACTCTGAAACCTCCTTGAAAAGACTGTATTTTCCCGATGCTCTGGAAAAATGCATATATGCTTTGTATGATGCCCGAAAATATAAAAGCATTTAAGTATATGGTCCAATCTGTTTTTTTAAAGGAATGAGCTATAACTAAAAAGAAAGCGAATGAATGCAGATAAGAGATTAGTCCTTCCATTCTTTCAAAATTAGACCAAAAACTCCTATAAGGATTAACTCCAAAAATAGTCGCCAAAGAAATTATGGCTATAAAAACAAATACTGCAATCAAAAGCGGGCTGAGCTTTGGCCTAAATTCTTTATAAAATATAACCAAATAGATCCAAAGGAAAAACATTAATTCTGCCAAAAATCTGAACAAAAAGGCTTTTCCGGTTATAAAAGGAAAAAACATTCCCTGAGCTATATAAAGCGGCACGAAAGGCACAATAAACGCACAAATCTTAATAATCCAAAGCGGTATAACTTTCCAATAATTCTGCATAAAAGTGTTGTAATTAATTATTTTTATCTGAACTCGGGAAGCTCAGAATCGTTGATAATAATGGTATCTCATTTTTAAAAGAAAACCAATTGGGTCAAAATTTAGAGTATAAATACCGACTAATGATTAAAAAATAAGACTTAAGTTTTTAAATTTGCTAGAATATACATATGTCATTTGGGAAATTTTTAGAAGGAGATCGAAAATTAAAATTATTAGTTAATTTTTGGACTTTAGCTTTATGGGCTTTGATTATTATTGATTTTTTTTTAAAAAATAAGTTTGATGGAGTGCTTGGGGTTATGTCTGCTGTATACTCTGCAACCCTTAGTCTATACGTTGGAACAAAAGAATTTAAAAGATGGCACCAGCTTTATGATGGAAGGCATCCTGGAGAAATCTTTATAATATGTTGGACGGTGTTAATTTTCGGACTTCTATTGCTTTCAATGTTTTTAGGATATGAATATAAGGTGGCAGTAGAAGTTGTGGCAGATTATGTGGTGGTGCTTTCTGTTTTTGCGATTACGCAGGAATCTAAGAAGCTTTATAAAAAAGCTTGTGGTAAATAATATTCTGGGCCAGAATATTATTGGTTTACGGGGTGTCGTATAACGGCAGTACGCAGGCTTCGGGAGTCTGTAGTTTGGGTTCAATTCCCAGCACCCCGACAAAAACTAAACAAAATATTTTTTCTTTATTTCGTCGTCGATTCTCTTTTGCTCTTCTTCGGCAGATTTGTTGGCTTTTTGTCTTTTTTCTGCAAGTTCTTTTTCTGATAAACTACCGAGCTCTATAACTCTCTTTTCTAAATTTTCTTTTTTATTAAGATCTGGATTGTCTATAATTTCTTCTAAGAGAATAGCGATTATTCCCCCTATCTTTGGACCGGCAGGAATATCTAAAATCTTCATAACTTCATCCCCTCTTATTTGAAGCATTTTAGCTGAAACTGGCTCCATCTTAACCTTATCTATCATGGCTTTTAAATACCTGAGACGATATGGCTGGGCTTTGGGAACCCCAGAACCAATCCTGTCTGCTTCTCTTAAGAGCAATAGATCATCAATATTTTCTTCACCAACTCTTTTTATTAAGCGCCTAACTCCGGATAAGGTAACTGATTCCGGGTCATAAACAAACATATGTTCGCGAATTAAAAGCGCAATCTTTTCTGTCGATTTTTTGGGAAATCTTAATTTGTCCAACATTTTCAAAGCCATTTTTTCTCCGACAACTTGGTGCCCATAAAAAGTGGAATTTAATCCGTCGCCATTTTTAGTGCGAGACTTGCCTACGTCATGCAGAAGCGAAGCAATCCTTAAGTCGGTTTCAAAATTTTTATCTACAGCATATTCTAGAGATTTTAAATTGTGCTCAAAAACAGAATAAATATGATGCTTGTTTTGGCCCATACCAATCCCCTCGAGCAGTTCTGGCATAATAAATTTCATCAATCCCAGATCAACCAAATCTAAAACACCAGAAACGGCTTCTGATGAATCAATCATCTTTATAAATTCATCTCTAATTCTTTCTTTGGAAATATGCTCTAAAAGATGAGCTTTGTTTTTTATGGCATCTCTGGTTTTGTCTTCGATTTTAAAACCAAGAGATGAGGCAAATCTAATTGCTCTCAAAAGACGAAGGGCGTCTTCTTCAAATCTTTCCTCAGGATTATGAACTGCTCTAATTGTTTTTTTTGAAATATCTGATAAGCCATTAAATGGGTCTACTAAATTTGAAGTTGATTTTTTGTCACCGATTTCTAAAGCTATGGCGTTGATTGTAAAATCTCTTCTTTCTAAATCTTCTTCAATTTTTTTTCCGAATTTAATATTTTCTGGATGTCTCTTGTCTTTATACTCCCCTTCAATTCTAAAAGTTGTAACTTCAACTATTTTTAAGCTCTCATTTTCTGATTCTGTTTTAATACCAACTGTGCCAAAATTATTTTCGTAAACTGATTCAGGGAATATTTTTTGTATTTCATCGGGCGTGGCATCGGTCGCTATATCCCAATCTTTTGGAGCTTGCTTTAAAAGGAGGTCTCTCAAACAACCTCCGACTAAATAGCTTTTAAATTTATTTTTATTAAGTTGCTCGGCGATAAACTCAACTTCTTTAGGGATTTTATTCATATTGTCTACACTGGTTAATCATAGATTATAAATCATCTGTCTTCAAATCTTCGTTATAAAAAAAGAGGCCGCTTGAGTTGTGTGTTGAGCACAACCCTAGCGGCCTCGAGCCAGGCGTACCGGCTCTCAAACCTCCCATGGCGTTGGGAGACCTCTATCGCTAGACGTGCGACCGAGGATTTTGGAAGGGGGTTATTTGAGATTCTGTTAAGTATTTTAGCAGATAGATATTATATTGTCAATAGATTCAGACCCAAAATAAAAACCGCCTTTTTAAGCGGTTTTTATTTTAATCCCCTTTTACTTTTAGTTTTCTCTGCTTTGATTTTCTTAATTTAGGTAAGGTTATGGTTAAAACTCCATTTTTTATAGAAGCCTCAGAAGAGTCAACATCAATGTCTTCTGGAAGATCTATTGAGCGGGCAAATTTACCCCAATAACATTCTTGATATAAATAATCATCTCCTTTAATTTTTTCTTTTCTTTCGCGAGAACCACGAATAATGACGTTGTCCATATTGATAGAGACGTCTAATTCGTCCGGACTTACTCCGGCTATGGCAGATTCAATAATAATACTTTCTACTGTCTGATAGACGTCGACTGTCAATTGAGCTTCTTCATCTTCTATGTCTAGGGTGGATTTTTTTTGGATAGAGGAAGAACTGGCTCTTGCAAGCTCAACTTCGTATTCCTTGTCGTGATTGCTCTTATTGGCTAGGCTCTCTAGAAAATCTCTATTGTCTGACATTTTTTTTATTATAATTATGTGTCGGCAAGTTTAAATTTTTCGAAGTCGCTTAAAAGGAAAAATGAAACTATGACGACAAATAGTATTGCGAGCGTTGCTGGACCTGTAGTAATTATAAGGTAATTAAAAATTGCGTGCAATAAAGTGGCAATCATAACTCCCTTAAAGACAGAAAAGCCTTCTCGATGATGATTTAAAATAAAACCATTATCTGTTTTAAAGAAAGATAGACCCCAATAATAACCAATAAGACCAGAAGTTAAGCTGTGTAAAAGCGTGGCCCCCATAAAGCGCAAAACCAATGTTTGGATAACTGCAATATTTACTGGATCACCTCCGGCTATTTGAAAGATTGAAGCGATATTCTCTGTGGCGGCAAAACCAAGACCGGAGGCTATCATATAAATCATCGCATGAAGCGGTTCGTCGAATTCTTTTCTTTTATGAATTAATAAATATACTGCCAGAAATTTAAAAATTTCTTCTATGCCAGCTAAAAATAAAAAAGAAGGAAAACTATATTTTTCTATGCCGTATTTTGTAAAAGTATCTATTGAGAATATTTGTATGGGCAATACTGCAAAAGTTGAAATGGCTCCGGCCAAAAAAGAAAGAAAGAGAATCTTCTTTGGCTCTGGATGCTTTGGATCTTCATGAACATAAAAAGCTAGCCAAGAAAAACTTGGAACAAGGCCCAATATTAAAAGAGAGATTATAGAAGTTAATCCCATATTTAATACATTATAACATCCCAGTATTCTTAAGCGAACAGCATAATGGGTAAAATCACCACTTAGCTATAATTAATAAATCTTTAGAGTCTTTTGGATTATAAACCTCTTTATAAACTGCTTCTGTAACAAATGGCATAAATGGATGGAGAGATTTTAAAACTTCAAATAAAATATCTTTTAACATTTTTAAGGCTGATAATTTATCTTTTAAATTTTCAGACTTTAATCTTGGTTTTACTTCCTCTATTATTTTGTCAGCAAATTCATGCCAGGCATAGTGATATAAATCATAAGCGGCTTCGTTGAATTTAAAATTTCCTATATTTTTACCGGCTTTATTTTTTAAATCAACGGCAAATTTTATTTTCTTTTTATCCGATGCAGAGAGTTTTATTTTTTTAGGATCATAATCTGCAACATCATTCATCTTAATAAATCTGCCGATGTTCCAAAGCTTGGTGGCAAAATTTCTATAACCGCGAGTTTTATCTTCTGAAAAATTAGAATCATTCCCAGGAGAAATGCCGGTTATTAAAGACATTCTTAAGGCATCTGTTCCGTATTTTTCTATAATATCCAATGGATCTATGCCGTTGCCGAGTGATTTTGAAAACTTCCTACCCTCTTTGTCGCGAACAATGCCGTGAAGATAAACATTTTTGAATGGAATATCCCCGAGTAAAAATCCGCTCATTAAGATCATCCTAGCAACCCAGAAGAAAATTATATCGTAGCCGGTTTCTAAAACATTCGTTGGATGAAAAAATTCTAAGTCTTTAGTTTTTTCTGGCCAACCTAAAGTTGAAAATGTCCAAAGACCGGAAGAAAACCAAGTGTCTAAAGTATCTTCGTCTTGAATCCAACCGTCGCCTTTTGGCGATTCAGTTCCAACATAAACCTCCTCACCCTTATACCAAACTGGGATTCTGTGGCCATACCAAAGTTGGCGAGAGATGCACCAGTCGCGAAGATTTTCTATCCAATGGAAATATATTTTTTTAAATCTATCTGGAACAATCTTGATCTGACCACCCTTAACGGTTTTCTCCATTATTTCTTTGAGTGTGGTTTTTGAACCGGATTTTATTCCTTTTATTTTTGATCTTTCTAATTTAAATTTTTTATTAACGTCCACAAACCACTGTTTAAGAATTTGCGGCTCAATCACTCCACCTCCTCGCTCGCTGGTCGCAACGCTATGAATATAATTTTCGTCTATTTTTTCAACCAAACCCTTGGCTTTCAATTTTTCCACAATAAGCGGTCTGGCTTTTTTTATGTGTATTCCTGAAAATTCTCCAGCTATTGGAAGAAGTTTTCCTTTCAAATCTATAATTTGTTCAAAGTCTAGATTATGTCTTTGAGCAATCTCAAAATCTATTTTATCGTGCCAAGGAGTAATGGTCATCACGCCAGTTCCAAAACTCATATCGATTGCCTCATCTTTAATAATAGTGGCATTTATTTTGCCGTTGATCCATTCTACTTCTAATTTTTCTCCATTTTTATATTTGGCATATCTTTTGTCCTTTGGGTGCATGACTACATATTTGTCGCCAAATTTTGTCTCGGGACGAGCGGTTGCAATAGTAAATGGTCCGTATTTCAAATAATAAAAACTGGTTTTTTCTTCAACGCGCTCAACTTCATCATCAGAAATAGTGGTACCAAGTTTTGGGTCCCAATTTACTATTCTATTGCCACGGTAAATAAGACCGGCATCATACATCTTCTTAAAAGCTGTTCTTACAGCAAAGTTTCTTTTTTCGTCCAAAGTAAAAGCTTCACGGGACCAATCTATTGATGCGCCCATCTTTTTTACTTGGTTAACAATTGTGTCATGACTTTCTTTGGTAAAAACATCTATGCGACGCAAAAGCTCTTCGCGACCTAAATCGTAACGAGTTTTATTTTCTTTTTTATAAATATCTTTTTCAACCCTTTCCTGAGTGGCGGTTGCAGCATGATCTGTTCCTGGAAGCCAGAGAGTTTTAAATCCTTTCATGCGATGATAGCGGATTAAAATGTCTTGAATGACAACCATTAAGGCATGGCCTAAATGCAGAGTGCCAGTTACGTTTGGAGGAGGTAAAATTACTGAATATTCTTTTTTGTGAGATTTTGGCAAATTATCTGAATTAAAGAAACCAGACTCTTCCCAGAGCTTATTTATTTCTGTGTCGTTTATTTTGGGATCGTATGATTTTGAGATTTCTTTTGATTCTTCCATGTATATAATTTAAGGTTTTTTTGGAATTTTTGCAATAAAAAATATCCCGAGAGCCTGAAGAACTTTCAGGATCGGGACATATCTCTGGTATCAACTCTTGATATCTAGTACTTCTTTCGCTTTCTTATAGAAGGCTATTAACGCTTCGTCAAATAATGCCTTTGCGGCTTCGACTTGAAGAAATAGGTTTTCTAGACTTGTATTGTTTTCAGGGATTATCGGAATATTTTTTTCTAGAAGAGGGGGGGGGCAAGATTTTGTCGCTGTTACGACTGCTTCCTTCGCCTCGTTCTGCTTTCTATGCAAAGAGTAGAAGGCAGAGGCAATGGAAGATCTTGAAAATTTATGCCCTTGCTTTTTTGACAGTGCAAAAAGTCTATCAACTTCTAGCACTTTTAACCTACAAGAGAAATCAGCTTTTGCTCTCACAAAGTCTCGTGGCGTTAGAGAGAGCGCAGAATCTTCTTTCGCTACAAGCGATCCATTATTATGGATAGCAATATTCTCAGATGGCGAATGATTATCCGACTCACTCTGGGGCACTTTGATGCTTGTCACTTGAGAAACAATTTCCCCGTGATGGCGTTTCACTACTTCACGTAACAGCTTGTTTATCTTTCCTGTTCCTTGTGTGAAGTTTAAGAAACGAACTCCATTGGGAAGCACGCTTCTTACTCGAGCAAGAAGAGCGTGACCAACAAACTTTGTGCTTATCACGACCTTAACACCGGCGGGAACCTTGTCCTTGGTTTTTGTTCTCGGGTCGGTGGAATCCCAAAATAGGAATTGAGAATTACCTCTTATGTCATCTGGAAAGTTTGATCCCTTTCCGCCCAATATTAGAATTCTGTGTTGCCGACTCCTGATCAACCCAAAGACGATGTTGGACATCGTGCCTGCGTCAAACATATTCCTAAACCTCCTTCTTTCTTGGTTTTTAGCTTCTAGTCCTGTGCTTGAAAACGCAGCTTTATATTAGATAATTTTTATTATAAAGTCAAGTTTGAGTCGGCCACTAGCGGGTATGGTTTTTTCTTGGAGATTTTTCTTATGTAGGCAGCGGCTCCGATCATGGCTGCGTTGTCGGTGTTGAATTCGAATTCTGGTGAAAAGAATTTGGCTCCCAATTTTTCACAGTCTTCGCTTAACCTTCTTCTTAAGGTTTGATTGGCTGCCACTCCCCCACACAAGATTACAGATTTGGCTCCGAATTCTAGAACGGCATTCATGGTTTTTTTTGAAAGCACGTCCAAAATCGCTTGTTGGGCGGAGGCGGAAATGTCTTTTATTTGTTGGTCGCTAATTGGCGAATTTTTTCTGCTCTCTATATTGTGAGACGAATTTCTAAAATTCTGAAAACTTTCTTCGTTGGGGAAAAGATTTTTTAAATAATATAAAACTGATGTTTTGAGGCCAGAGAAACTAAATTCGTAACTATTTCCTTTAGTTTTAGGATTTTTATCATAAATCATTGGTCTGGGGAAAGTTATGGCTTTAGGATTTCCCTCTTTGGCGAGTTTTTCTATTTCTGGACCTCCTGGATAGGGAAGATTCATTAATCTGGCAATTTTATCAAAAGCTTCACCCACGGCATCGTCGCGAGTCTCTCCTAAATTTTTCCAAGAAGTTAAAGACTTCATAAGTAGAAGCATTGTATGTCCACCAGAGACAACCAAGGCAATACCTGGAAATTCTAATTTGAGGTTTTGTGGATTTTCTTCCCTTTCTAAAAGAAAACTATATAAATGCCCCTCCATATGATTGGCACCAACAACTGGAACATCTAATTCTTCACCTATTTTTTTTGCAAAACCAATTCCAACCCAAAGAGCAGGAGGAAGGCCTGGGCCCGAGGTTATAGCAATAAGATCAGGAGTTTTCCAATGTTTACTATTCTTTATTTGACTATATAAGAGAGGAAGATTTTTTTCGTGCTCACGCTTGGCAAGATTTGGGACCACGCCCCCGAAAGGACGATGAATGTCTATTTGAGAAGAAACTAAATTCTCTAAAACTTTGATTTTTGGACTTTTAGATGTCCCCGAACAATCTAAAAGAGCCAAAGCTGTCTCGTCGCAGGAAGTTTCGATGGATAAGATAAACATTCCAATTATTGAAGCTTAAAACATTGATATTTGCAAGCTTTTGTTTTACTATTATTTCGCTGTAAGCTCTCATCGTCTAATGGTTAGGACATCAGGTTTTCATCCTGGAAATCGGAGTTCGATTCTCCGTGGGAGCGCAAAATTAAACTATTAAACTTTTGAATTACTATAAATAATTCAAGAGTTTTTCGTAGCCGAAGAAGTCGAATAGTTTATAGAAAAAACCGACAAAAACTCCGAACTGATTAAATATAATAAGGAGCCCTATTAAACATAAAAAGATTCCTGATATTTTTGAAAATATTGAAACGAAATTGCTGAAGCGAGCGGTGAGTTTTGAAAAATAACCGACACTTAAAGAAACTAGAATAAAAGGAATAGAAATCCCTAGGGAAAATACTGAAAGAAGAATTGCGCCTTTAAAAACAGTGGCGGATTGAGATGCTAGTAATAAAACAGAGCCCAATATCGGACCGACACAAGGGCTCCAGCCAGACGCAAAAATAGCTCCGAAAAGAAATGAACTTAATAATGTTCCTGGTTTTAATTTTGAAATAAATTTTGGCGTGCGTTCGGAATCAAAAAAAGGAATTTTTAAAATACCAGTCATATAAAGACCTAGGGTTAAAATAAATACTCCTCCAACTCTATTTATGATTCCCCTGTATTGAATAAGATATGATCCTCCAAGCCCGAAAAGAATTCCGAAGAATATAAAAATAACACTGAAGCCTAAGCAATAGGCACAGGCATTTAAAAGAATTTTAAATTTAGTTTTAAAATTTCCCTTTTTAGCTTCTTCTAGAGAGACGCCAGAGATGAAGGCTAAATATGCCGGCACGATTGGAAGAGTACAGGGAGCAAGAAAAGTTAAGATGCCAGCAAAAAAAATTGGAATAATTAAATCCATTATTTAATATTATTTTTTAAATCCTGCCCAATCTAAAAGTTCATCTTCCGGGACTGATCCACAGATAAATTTCTTAGTTTCTGTATTAAAAAAGAAAGGAACGCCTCCGCAGAGATCTTTATCATATTCTGCCATCTTTTTAACGTTGTCTTTATTATTCCAAACTTCGTATTTTTCAACCTTGACCCCTTTTTCCTTCTCCATCTTCTCAACCCTTGGCTTCATGATTAAACAATGAGAGCAGGTTTCTCCATAGAATTCTAGCAACATATTTTTATATATTAAATTTGAGTAAATTATACAACATAAGCAGAAACCATCATATACATATCTCTTAAGGTGGGCACCGGCGGAGATATAGCACAACCACCAGTCTAGACACAACGAAGCACGTGTCTGGGCTGTTTTTTTTATTAAAGGTAATCGGACTTGAGAATACTTAAAAAGTTAAGTAAACTATAAAAGATTTTGCCCGGGTGGTGAAATGGCATACACGAGCGACTTAAGATCGCTTGCCGTAAGGCGTGCGGGTTCGAGTCCCGCCCTGGGCACCAGAATGGAACTTAGCGGTTGAGAACCAACCAAGGAGTGGGCGTGCCGAAGGCACGCCCACTCTGTTTCGCCCGTTTTCGCCAATGAATTCGGATTCCCGCCTTCGGCGGGACGGACTGTTTTTTCGCCAAGAAGCAGGTGCGAGCCAAAGATTTCTTTGGCACAGACCTTTTTAGCAAAAAGGTCTGAATCAGAAGCAATTTTGTCCAAGGATTGAGCGTCTTTTAGCCAGTTTTGGAAAGGTGCGAGCCAATCATTCTGCTTGTGTGAAAGAGAG
>SIBX01000004.1 GCA_009694925.1 Minisyncoccota bacterium | reverse complement strand
ATTGATGTAGGGATAAAACAACTGATCTTTAAAACTTTGAGCATCATAATGAGTTAACTGCCCTCTAACGCTTGAAAATAACTGATAATCTGTCTGTATATTTGGATCTGCCTGAAACCAAACAATTTCTCCCCAATCATTAATTACCGGGGATATCCCATCATTAGAAATAACTCCTCTTTTATTGGAATTAATAATTCTATTTCCAATAACGTCGCTGACTCCCCAAACATATTCTCCGGAACAATTAATTGAGGGAGCTATATGCGTGCCAGAAAATGTTAGCTGTCCTTGTTTGCTTGAAATTATTTGAGTGGAAGTAGTACCCCCTAAATCCTCTATCCAGATTATTTCATTACAATTACTAATGAACGGGTCTGTGTGATTAATATTTGTAGATGTTATTTGGCCCCTAATACTTGAAACGATTTGCGAATAACCATTAATTAATTCTTGATATACAATTTCCCCTCTATTATTTATAGATGGATTTGCTTTTTGATTAGGGTTTCTAGTTATTTGGCCTCTGATATTTGAAACGATTTGGTTATTGCTATTTCTAACCCAAATAATTTCTTTACTATCGTTAATTGCTGGAAATTCTTTATCGCTTGACCCACTAGTAATCTGCATAAAAAACGAGCTTACAGAAGTTTTTGCTTGCAAGATTGTATGGGTGGAAGTTAAAAGAATAATTACCGTAAGAATAAAGATGATTTTTTTCATAATTAATTGTTATTGTTTTAATTATCACAAATAATTATCTATATGTCAATATTTTATAGGAATGTCTACATAACTTACATTTTGTAAACTTTTAATGAGTTGTTTACTGGTTCAATCAGCATTGTGCCGTTGTCTTTGGTGGTGAAGATTAGGCTGGCGGAATTAGAGAGTCTTTTTAGGGTATCGGGCGTGGGGTGGCCGTAGGTATTCTTGCCTACTTCTATAATAGATACTTTTGGTGAGACGGCGGAGAGGAAATTGGCGCTAGAGGAAAATCTGGAGCCATGATGGGGAACCTTTAAGATATCCGAAGCGAGATTATATTTTTTAACTAAAATATCTTCTATATTAGAGCCAATATCGCAGGTGAAAAGCGCTGTTAATTCTTTTGATTCTAGTTTTGTGACCAAACAACCGTCGTTTAATTCTTTTGAAGCCAGAGAAGAAACATCGGGAGATAAGATTTTTAATTTATAATCTCCATAAGAAATAGAGTCCCCCTCTGCGAGCTTTATTTTATTTATCTTTTGAGCATCAATAATATTTACTAAAGATTCGTATGATTTAGTGGTGTTGGGTTTGCCGTTCCAAATAAAATAGCCAACTTTATATTTTTGAAATATATCCATAAAACCGCCGAAGTGATCTAGTTGAGCGTGCGTCATCAGAGCTATATCTATTTTTTTAGAAAAAGGTGAAATGATTTTATCTAAATTCTTTAAAGCTTCGCCATTGGCGACGCCTGCATCTATTAAAATATGGACTGGATTGGAAAATATTCCATTAGAAAACTCTATTAATTCTGAATCCCCTTGCCCGACATTTAAGAAATATAACTTTATGCCAGTTTTAACTGAAAAAATTGAACTCCAAATAAAACCGTTTAGGATTAGAAGGCAGATAACAAAAGTATAGATGTATTTGGAGTTATTTTTCATTTTTTTATAATTTTTGTCATTATTGGACTTGATCCGATAATCTATTTTATAATGTCGCCAAACTGGATCCTCGGGTCAAGCCCGAGGATGACGGGGATTTAAATTTTATGCGTATCGGGAATGACAGATAAAACATGATTGTTTCTTTTAAGTATGTATTTGTAGAATAGAAATGACAAAATTAGGTAATAGATAATTGCGAAATATGGCGAGAAAGTTCCGAAATCAAAACCGAATTTTCCTAAGTTGCTAAAAAGATTAAGAATCCATAAGAAATATGCAGAAAAGGCATTGGCTAAGATTCCAAAAAGAGACGCAAGGAAGCCTAAAAAGATATTTGAGAAAACTATAATGAAGCCAAAGAACATTAAAAATGGAATTACGGGAAGAATCAAAATGTTAACCAATATTGAAATCGGAGAAAAGAACGAAAAATTGTAAATAGTTATTCCTAAAACTGCCACTAGGGCGGATATGGAGCTGATTAGATTACCTTTCCAGTTTAGAAATCCTGTATCCTTAATTTTTAGCAATTTGGTTAAAAATGGACTGATATAGGCTAGGCCTAGAACTGAAAAGAAAGATAATTGAAAACCAATATCCCAAACTAGAATTTTTGGGTTTATTAAAACCATAATTAAAGCGCAAGCGAAGAGAGAGTTTCTGACTCCATAAGCGCGCTTAGAAAACTCTGCCACGGCTAAAATCCCGCTCATAATGGCGGCGCGAACCAAAGAAGCCGGAGCACCAACCATAAAAACGAAACAAACTATAATTGGAGCGGAAATGAAAAATGCTTTTTTCCTTTTTAAAAAATAAGAGAATAATAAAATTATAAAAGATTCTATAACTTGAATGTTATAACCGGAAAGAGCTACAACATGCGTGGTGCCGGTTAAACGCATTTCTTGTTTTAGCCCTTGTGGAAATGAAGAAGTGTCGCCCAAAACCACTCCTTTAATAAGAGGTGAATACGTGGCCGAGACATTGTCGTCTATGGATTTTTCAAAAAATCTTCTTGATTTAAAAAGCAGTGACTTAAAAGAATATGATTCGTTCTTTTTTACAAGAGAAATATTTGCAAAATTAGAAGTGCCATAAACGCTTTCTTTCTCTAAATATTTTGCGTAGCCCCCTTCTGGTTTTTCTATTGCTCCCTGGAAGGAAACGATGTCGCCATAGGAAAAGGCCGGATATTTCTGGGTTTTTATTTCTACTTTTCCAGCGAATGGAGCTTTGATATCTAAAATCAATTTCTGATTTTCAACTTGGATTTTAGAATCTACAACAATGCCAACTGCCGAAATTTTTTCATTAAAAATTAAATTATTTTCTTTTTTTGAGGCTAGATCATAACCCACGGCATATAAAAATCCTAAAATGCTAAATAATGGAAAGATTAAAAATATTGGTTTTTTAAAACCGAATAATAAAATTATTGAGCCGAAAATTAGAATTAATATTAATAAAAGAAGAAGGGCCGGAGACTCGAATAATAAAATACCGAGAAAGAAAAATAATATGAAATAAAAGAAGAAGTCATATGGACGAAAACTAAAATTCGAGAGCGATTTTCGCAAGTTTTCCATCGTTGAAAGGATGTTTAATTTCTTTAACTTCGGAGACCAAATCTGCGGCATCTATAAACTCTTGCGGGGCGCTACGGCCAGTTAACATGACAAATTTTTCTAGCGGGACATTTTTAAGAGATTTTAAAACTTCTTGTGGAGTTAAGAGCTTTAAAGATGTGGCAACATTAATTTCGTCTAAAACAATCATGTCCCATTTATTTGAGCCGAGTTCGGTTTCGAATTCTTTTAAAGCATTTTGGGCTGATTTTTTGTGTTCTTCAAATGGAAGATCATCGTCTAAGATCCCCACAAAACCCTTGCCCATTTTTCTAATTTCGAAATCATAGAGATTCTCTAAGCCTGAAATTTGTTCGGAGCTTAATTTTGGCTTTTGGTTTTTTAGTTTTGCCACAAATTCATCTTCTCCAGATTTCCAGGGTCCCTTAATAAACTGAATAAATAAAACTTTCTTTCCACGTCCGATCATTCTTAATGATTGACCTAGGGCGCTGGTGGTTTTTCCTTTGCCATTACCTGTAACTACGATTAGCATAAGGTAATATTAGAGCTTAAATTAAAATAAAAAAAGGGCCTTTCTACAAGTTTTAGGCTTATGTGGTTTTTACTAGTTTCTTGAATTGATTCCCTCTGTCCTTATAGTCTTTAAAAATTCCGAAACTGGCGCTCCCCGGAGAAAGTAAGCAAGTTGATCCTTTGGAACAATATTTTTTACAAATACCAACTGCGCTTTCCATACTTAATACTTCATGAAAAATTATTTTTCCTTTTGGATTATTTTTAAAATATGCTTTTTTAATTTCTTCCCCTGTTACTGGGAAAATGGCGATATGTTTTAGGTCGCTAAAATCATTTAATGATTTTCCCAATTCATCAAAGCCAACATTCTTACTAGATCCACCAGCAATTAAGACCTCAACTTTTTGTCCTTTTGTTTTTAGACCATCTAATGCATGAGGGATTGCATCCGGAACTGTAGAAATTGAATCATTATAGAACTTAATACCATTAAACTCACCGACAAATTCTATCCTATGAGGAAGATTTTTAAACTTCTTTATTGTTTTAGCTATGGCCTTGATCTCACACCCTAGAGCAACCCCAGCAGAGATCGCGGCCATTATGTTTTCTATATTACCTTTGCCTATTAAATTTATATCTTTTATATCTAATATTTTTAACGCTTGTTCTTTTTCATCTCTTATAAAGATGGAGTTATTTTCAAAAAATACTTTCCTATCATTCTTAAATCCGAAGTTGATAACATTAACTCCTTTAACAATCTCTTTTTCAGAGACAAGATTATAATCGTTATTAAATATTAAAAAATCACCCGGCTTTTGAAATTTAAAGATTTTCTTCTTGGAATCTATATAGGCGGCAAAACTTTCATGATGATTCAAGTGATCAGGAACTACGTTTAAAAAAATAGATGTATATGGACTATATTTTGAATCTTCTAATTGCTGACTGGAAAGTTCGCAGACAAAAATAGTGTCTTTGGTCTGATTTCCCAAATAATCTAAAGCGGGACGGCCTATGTTGCCAACTAAACGAACATCTTTATATTTTGTTCCTAAAATCTTATATATTAAGGAAGTGGTGGTACTTTTTCCTTTAGTGCCCGTGATGCCAACTATTTTACCCTTGGCGAGGCTAAAAAATATATTAATTAGGGTTGTGATATTGCCTCCATTTTTCTTAAACTCTAATAATTCTTTGCCGTATTTTATTCCTGGAGAGCGGATAATGATTTCGTATTTCCCAGAATTTATTGAAGCTAAATAGTTTTCGCCGTAAAAGATTTCAGAAGCTTTTGGGTTTTTGATTTTCTTTTTATCGGCTATGCCGATTTTGATCTTTGGATAGTTTTTTTGTAGAAAATTAAAAACGCTCTTACCCTCTTTTCCGAAACCAAGTATTAAGACTGATTTTCCTTTTATTTCCATAAATTTATTATACCTCCACCCAACATTTCTCCCGACTTTGAATAAAAAACAAAAGATTGGCCTGGTGCTACAAATTTTTGCGGTTTACTAAAAATAACCTCTAGATTATCGCCCGACTTATTAATCTTACACGAAAATAATGGCTGGCGATAACGAACGCGCCCAAAACAATCGAGCGGGAATTTTAAATTTTTATTTATAAGATTAACACCGGAAATAATTATTTTTGAGGTTAAAAGATTGGGATTATCTTCTCCCTCGGCTAAAACTATAATATTTTTTTCAATATCTTTTTCTTTAACGAATAATGGATTTTTAGATCCGCCAACGCCCAATCCATGGCGCTGGCCGATAGTGTAATAATATGCACCCTTATGCGTGCCGATTTTTTCTCCTTTTTCGTTTAAAATGTTTCCAGACTTTTCTGGAATATATTGCTTTAAAAAATCCTCAATAGAAACCATGCCCAAAAAACAAATACCTTGAGAATCTTTCTTTTCGGCATTGTGAAGATTAAATTTTTTCGCCAAGATTCTGACTTCTGGCTTGGTAATTTTGCCTAATGGGAAAATGCATTTTTTTATTTGTTCTGGTTTTAGCGTCCATAAAAAATATGACTGATCTTTGTTTTTATCTTTAGCAGCAAAAAGTTTGTCATTTTTATTTTCAACATAATGACCCGTGGCAATAAAATCTGCTCCTAAGGATATGGCTTTATCATAAAAAAGACCGAACTTTATCTCACGATTACATTCAACGTCTGGATTTGGCGTGATTCCAGATTTATAACCATTGACCATATATTCCACAACTTTCTTTTTGTATTCTTCCTTAAAATCGAATACATAAAAAGGAATATCTAAAGATTCGGCGGCTCGACGAGCATCTTCTGCATCCCGCTCTTCGCAACCATCTACGTTCCAACACTTTATATAAACTCCTATCACTTCATATCCATGACGCTTTAAGATTGCAGCGGAAACAGAGGAATCAACTCCCCCAGACATTCCTATAAAAACTCTTTTTTTGTTATTTTGCTTCACTTTTGACATTTCTATATATTTGGGATTATAATCTATAAACTATTAAATTCAAATATTAATATCATGTTAGCCTATAATGAATTAAAAAAAGGGATGGTTTTTGTAATGAACGGAGAGCCGTATGAGGTTTTGGACTACGAATTTTTAAGAATGCAACAAAGAAAGCCAGTAGCCAAAACAAAACTTAAGAATTTAATAACCGGCAAAATAACCGAACAGTCTTTTCATTCTAGCGAAAGCTTTGATGAAGCGGAAATCGAAAAAAAACTTATAAAATACTTATATAATTCAAAAGAAGAATTCTGGTTTTGTGAAGTTAAAGATGCTTCGAAAAGATTTGCCTTAAAAGAAGAATTAGTTGGAAATCCTGGAAAATTTTTAAAGGCGAACACGGAAGTTAATGCAATTAAATTTGGAGAAAGAATTATAGGAATAGATGTTCCTGTAAAAATGGATCTAAAGGTTAAAGAAGCTCCTCCTGGATATAAGGGAGACACTGCAACTGGCGGAACAAAACAAATTATTTTGGAAACTGGAGCCGTGATTAATGCCCCATTATTCATAAATGAAGGAGATATTGTGAAGGTGAATACGCAGACTGGAGACTATTACGAAAGAGTGGAAAAATGCAAAGAATAAATATTTAATAAAGAAAACCTCGCATTAATGCGAGGTTTTCTTATTGCTCATTTTCTTTATTGCTCTTGTTTAAGGCATCTCGTAGGGCGTTTTTTAGACCCTCCATGTCTGCTTTTTGTTTTTCTGGTTTTTTAAAATCATGAACGTGTTTTACAAAATTACTCTCTGGAAGATCTTTTAGATGAATTTCTTCTATGGGCTTATTTCTTTTTGGGTCAAATATGTTTTGTTTTGGTACAAATTTTTTATTTTCAAATTCTATGCCCATAGAAGCCAAGTCGGATGTATCTATGGTGGACTCATAGCTCTTAGTAACTTCTGATTTGTTAGCTTTAATTTTTTTAAAACAATCGTCGCAATAAGCCGGCTTGTCATCTGTCGGCTTAAAGTGAACTTTGCTATCTTTTCCACAAGAGGCGCACTTGGCATCATATTTACCTTCTCCACTTTTAGGAGCGACAGCTGTTTTAGGATCAAAGGCTTTTTGATTATTTTTTTCTTTAAAATCCTTATCCTCTTCAACGTCTGGACCAGACATTCCGCTCCAGCGATTTATTTCTCTTTCTATAAATTCTTTTGATTTTGCATATAGCCTTCTCGAGCTTTCAATAATAACTTCTTTTGGAGCGCAGGTTGTTGGCGCATTAAATGGAGGCAAAGTAGTGGCTGAAAATGGCCTAGTGGAAACTCCATCAACGAGAAGTTTTAAATAAATATTATAATTTGGAAGGCTGACCATATCTTCCTCTGTTATTTCTGGAGAAAATTCATTTAGTAAAAATTCGGCATCCGCCGCTCCAATCCTAAAGACAATCATGGTTCCAACGTTTCCAAAGACGGCGTCGCGAACCTTAGTTGAGGCAGTTGTAACTAGCTGGCCGACATATTGATGGGCAATTATTAAATCTAGGCGATATTTTCTGGATTCGGAAAGAATACTAGCAAAAGAATCTGTGGCAAAGTTCTGAAACTCATCTACATAAAGATAAAAGTCTTCGCGCTCTGATTCTTCGATGCGCACACGCTCCATTGAAGCAAGTTGGATTTTTGTGATAAACATGGCTCCAAGTAAAGCAGAATTATCTTCTCCAACCCTTCCCTTTGAAACGTTGACGAGAAGAATTTTTTTCTCATTCATTATGTCAAAGAAATTAATCGTGCTTTTTGTTTGCCCAACAATATTTCTAATAATACTACTAGAGAGAAATTGACCAACTTTGTTTTGAATTGGAGCTATGGCTTCGTTTCTGAATTTTGGATCCCATTGTTCATATTCATTAACCCAAAAAGCTTTAACTACTGGGTCTTTAATGTTGGCCACAAGTTTTTGCCTATATCCTCTATCAACTAAAATTCTAGTTAAACCCAAAAGGGTTGAGCCCGAATTTTCTAAAAGCGCCAAGACTGCATTGTTTAAAATATATTCCATTCTGGCAGACCAAACTCCTGCCCAAATTTTTGTGAATATAGACATTAATCCTGATGCTATAAGGTGGCGATAGTTTGGGTCTGGAACTTCTAAGACATTGAAGCCAACATGAAAATCTGGATCGGCTGGATTTAAATAAACAACATCCTTGACTCTATTCTCTGGAATTTTATCTAAAATTGACTCAACGAGCTCTCCGTGAGGATCAATAATGGCCATTCCATCACCGTTCATAATGTCTTGGACGATCATATTATGAATAAGTATGCTTTTACCTGCGCCGGATTTTCCTATAATATATGTATGCTGACGCCTATCTTTTCTTTTGATGCCAAAAATACGATCGGCATTTCTGAAGTTTGTTTTACCTAAATATATGAAATCCTTATTATTTTTTGGCTCTTCTTGAAGCATATGATAAGTATAACAAAGAATTAAATGATTTCACTTCTGTAACATTCTTCACAATATATTATTTTTGCCTTTCCTGGAATATAGCTAGTTTTGAATTTGTTTGGGCACTGCAAGTCTTTATGAAAATGATCTGAATTATTATTCTTATAAATATTTAAGGTTTCCGCAGTTCCGCAATCGCAAGATTTATCCCAATACTTTGGCGGATTTACAAAAATAAACCTATCCTTAAATCTGCATTCTGGGCAACTTCTTGGAATCGGCAATTTATTTTGCCTTAAAAATTCTAATTCCATAGGAACTATTCTATAGGCTGAATTACAAGACCCGCATTTAATTATTTCTTTTAATATGTCCTGACTTATATCCCGTATATCGTCTGCTAAATTTTGAAAGTCGATGGTTGTTTTAAATTCTTTTTTGTTTTCATTCAACCATTTAAAGCCCAGTTTTTTTGCTTCGTCTTCTGATTTTGGGAAAAATCTATTAAGCATTGTTTCGTTGTAGCCAAATGGAGAAAATTCTATTGGAAAAAACTCTCCGTATGTATAAACAATGCCTAATTTATCCGTATACGGATTTAAATTCATTTCATTAATTATCTTTTCCTTGAGCTTAGAATATTCTTCTTTAGAGTATTGTTTATTTAAAATGCAATATTCTTTCTTTCTTAAACCAACACATCCAAATAGATTAGAAGATGAATGACAGAATGCTGAATACTCAACGTCTAAAGATTCTGGCCAAATATTATATGAAAATTTTATATTATTCACGTTTCCGCCCACATTAACGCCCTCGTAAATATAAGATGAATTGTCTCCCCAAAGAGTTTGGTCGTAAGAATTTTTACCGTCATCTATCATTTGAGAATATTTAAGATTTTCTGAAGAATGAATATCAAATGAATGCTTAACGTTTTTTGAGTCTTGTATGTGCTCTCCCCAAGAATTTAAATTTCTAAAACCTAAAGTAAATCTGACCGGGAAATTACTCCAAAATTCCCTAGATTTTTTAATGGTCGATGAAATTTCTAAATATGATCCCGATTTAAATGCCTGCATAAATTCTATAAATTCTTCCTTGGTCTTTTGCTCGTTCCAAATGCAATAAGATTTATTGACGAGATTAACGCAACTAAAACAATTTTCGCAGCCCATTAAATCTTTTGAAAACCAAATATTTGAAGAATTGTCGCAGTTAATGGAATAGAAAACCCTATAAGACTCATCTACCATATAACCTTCATAGCAGAGCTCACTGCCTCCGGCCTCAAAAAGATCTAGGCTGTCTTTTATATCAGTTGCCATCATTAAATAGGCGCCGTTTTCTATTCTTGAAGAAGAGAAGCAAAGATAAGAATTTTTAAGCTCGGCAACATCGTTTGTATAATCTGAATTATGTAAATTAATTACATTTCTAGAAACCCAAGGAACTGAATGCATTAATTCTTTAAATTGCTCAAAAAAATTTATAGAAGAATTATATTCTTTTCCAAAAATCATTGGATCCCAAGCGTCAGACCACCAAAAATCTCTATCACAAGCCTTAACTGGAGCTGATTCGTGAATTCCTGAAAATATTTCTTTACCAGTCAAACTATCTTTTCTTCTATAGAGAACTCCTTGATTCATCCATATAAATCTTCTAAACATCCTACAATCGGAACACCAAGTTGGCGTAGGAACTTTTATGGAATCATAAAAATCAATGTCCTCTGTTTCAATTATGAAGTCTTGTTTGCAAAACTGACATTTTTTTGTCATGGCTTAAATAAGCGGTTCTGGTTGAGAGTTAACGTTTGCTTCGATAATGACTGGTTCTGATTTTTTTATAGTACTTGAATCTATCTTATTTAATTCTGAAATACTTACTGCATATTTCTTTCTTGAGGAATCTATAATCTTATCCCTAAATGAATTATGGATAGCTGGCAAGACTTTTAATGTTTCTGCAGAAAAAGCGTCATAAGTTTCTCCATCTATCGTCATTTTTATATAAAATTCTTGCATGCCGAGGTTGATCATATCTTTGACTTCAAAAATAGGCGCCATCTCAGATTGGAGTTTAACTGCATCTTCTCCTCCAATTCTAAATATAATCAAACAGCCAGTATTGCCCAAAACAGCCGCTTGAACCACTGGAATAAGTTGACCCACATATTGATGGGCAACCGTTAAGCAAAGGCCATATTTTCTGGCCTCCGACAGAAGATTTTCAAAAGTTGCAGTTACTAAATTGTGAAATTCATCTACATAAAGATAAAAATCTTTTCTATCTTTTTCTTTTAAGTTGGCACGAGCCATACCGGCTTGTTTTATTTTGGTAATAAACATCGAGCCTAAAAAGCTAGAATTTTCTTCGCCAAGCTTGCCCTTTGAAAGATTAATAAGAATTATTTTCTGCTCATTCATTAATTTTTCAAAATCAACTTTGTTTTCGCTCTGGCCGAAAATATTCCTTAATAGTGGATTAGAAAGAAACTGACCCAATTTATTCACCAGAGGAATAATGGCTTCTGTATCGAATTTTTCAGACCAGTCGGCAAATTCTGTTGCCCAAAAGCGCTTAACCATATCGTCCGTGATATGCTCTATCACTTTTTGGCGATAAGCCCTATCAGTTAAGATCAAAATCATACCCCTCATAGTGGCGTCTGGATAATCTAGTAAGGCCAAAATAGTGAACCTGAAAACGTGCTCTAGGCGAGGAGTCCAATTGGCGCCAAATTGTTTTTGCATAACCTCAATAAGACCTTGAGATAATTGGTGTTTAAGGTTTGGATCAACATTTTTTAACGGATTAAAAGAAACCGGAAAATCTTTATCTGATGGATCTAAAAGTAAAACATCATTGATTCTGTTTTCTGGGATGAAATCTAAAATACTGTCCATAACATCTCCGTGAGGATCTATTAAGCAAACTCCGTAACCCCAACTAATATCCTGACGAATAAGTAGTTCTAATAATTTTGATTTTCCAACACCGCTTTTGCCGATTACATAAACATGCCTGCGCCTGTCACCTCTTTTAATACCAAAAATAAACTTCTTTTCCTCAAGAGCGGCAGTGTAATTTGTCCTGCCAATAAAAGAAGTTCTACTTGATTCAACTTTTCCATACACTGGAAGTTCCGCTGGCGGTGGAGCGTATTTTATTATTTGAGATTTGCTAGATTTTTGCATATTTAAACTACTAACTTAATAAATCTAACTCTTTGAAAAATGCCTCATAGTCTTGAAGTAAATTCTTTGCTTTATGCTTTGATATTTCAAAGCCTGGGTTATGGACTAAATCATTTCTTACTCTATGTGCATCCAATAATCTATCTATAGAAGACATTTCGTCTGAAGTTATCTCTTCAATCCTGTCTGCCATAGTTTCTCCTATAATTCCCAATTGTTTCAAAGAATCGTCGGCAAGCTTGTCGGCATCGATTATGGCAACCTTAAGAGCTTCTGGGGTTCCTTGAGAAGCGACTTTTAAAACATTAATCCAGCGGTCGCGAAAGGCTTTTTCTCTGACTTTTAATTCCCTAGATTTCTTTTCTTGTTCTGGCTTCCTCGGGATAAGATCTGGCTTGAATTTTAATGAAGCAAAAAAAGCAATAATAAATAATATAATTAAAATTACATCTAAAATCAGAAATAAGTTTCTGATAATGCCGAATGCTGAAAATGTATAACCACCAACATCGGTCCCTGTAAATAAAGATACAAAAAACTTTCCGATACCACTAAGAAACCCAAAAGGATTATTTATGAAGGAATTTATTATGTCGAAATTAGGAGTATTATTCATGGCTATTTTTATTTTTTGGGCGGTCGGGTAAACATCTCTATATCTTTTTCGTCGCCAAAAATAGACATACCTGCAGACGGTGAAGCTTTTTTGCTTTCCATTCTTTTAATATGCGGAGCTGTTAAAACGAGATTGGTTGGTGGATGAAAAATGCTCGCGAGAGATTCTGTGTTTAATTTTATAAACTTTGAACTAAAATTCTTATTCCATAAAGTCGAAGTTATCCATCTCCCCATCCAGGTTTCCGGAGGAACATCTCTGCGCCTATACCAGTCTAAAAATCTGTTTTTTCTATATTTGGTCCTTATTCCGGCAAAGAAATATGGGGGGGACCAGGCCAATACACCGGTGCCAGTTGAAAAATTTTGTTTAAAAGAATTTAACTCTAAATTACTATATTGATTAAAGGCTCCAATAATTCCTCTTCTGGCGTAAGAATCTAAGAATGTTCCCCTAGGAGACAAATAAAAAATTCTTATAATTGTGTCGAAGCATGGTTTAGAAAGATTTTTTTCAACTGCCTTTAAAACTTCTGTCTCGCCCGGAGTTCTAGCATAGAGTTTGCTTAAATTTTTAAGATCCGAATCTTCCTCGCCTTTTAATCCCTTAATTTCCTCTAGTAAATCATCAAAAGCTTCTGACCATTTTGGGTCTCCTGGAGAAATGACTATCTGGATACTTAAAAACTCAACCTTCTGGATTTTACTCATTATTTCCAAAAATATTGAAGCTGGATCAAATTTTTTCGCATCGTCTGGAGATTCAAACTCGGTATAGCTTTTAATTGGATATGCCTCTTCTTTTCCAAGAGCTAATTCAATGGCCCAAATATCTTTGTCTTGGGCTTCGAGTTCGCCAGTATTTTTTGGAATACGCGACATATAATCTGGAACCTCAATAAGCTCAAGATCCGAATAATATGCGAAGAAGGATGTTTCAACTAAACTTCTTAATTTTTTATCAGTTACAATATAAAAATGAAGCTCTCCGCCGTCAGAAACCATTTCTAGCGTAAACCATTTTGTAAATTCACCATCCCAATATTTTTCTCTTATGTTTATTTTAAATGGACTGGCAGAACTTCTTAGTCCGTGCAATCCAGCTAAGACCTGTTCCATGGCTTGCGGACTTTTTAGAATTTCTCTAGGAATTCTCATTTCTAGAACTACAAAGCTCATTTTTGCCCTAGCAACTGATTGTCTCCAAAAAAGCCAAAGAGACCTAGTTGTGCCAAAGATTATAGGGAAAACCAAAATCGGATAAACGGCGTTTATGCCACTAAGAACATAATCTAAGACATCTGCGCCTATAAAATTATTTATAAATTCCAACATATCTGTATGTAATATATATTAACATAAAAAAACTGTCCCGATATATATCGGGACAGTTTTTTTATGATTGATTAAGCTTCTCTTACGTCGTATCTTCCGTCTGGAGTGTTAATAAAGTGTTTCTTATTTTGCAAATTAATCATGATGGTTGTTGGCTTGATCATTCTTTGACCCAAGACAAGCTCGCTAATCTCTTTGTGAGTCATTGGCCCATGCTTCTTTAAGAAATGAGCAATGATCTCCTTAGCGGTTCCAGGAATTAATCCATGTTCTTTTAATCCATAAAGACCGCGACCGACAAGGACGAATCTTTCGTCTTTAATTAATTCATTATGAACTGTTTGAAGGTTGGTTTTTTTATCGGATCTATGACCGGAAATCATCTTATAAAGCTCTGAAAAGTGAAGTGGTTTTTCTTCTTTCTTTAAAATTGCATATGCCCAATCTCTGGCTGTTTTTGGATTTATTTCTGACCAGTCAGCTAGACCGAAGTGCCCAAATGGACCAGTGACGAATTTCTTTGAAATTGCTAAAAGATTTTTGGCAGTTTCTTCTTTTAGATTATTTTGTTTTGTAACTTGAGCAAAAATTTCATTAAAATTATTTCCTGAAACAATAGCGTTCTTTTTTGAATTTAAAGAAGATACTAGTTTGGCTATAAATCCTTTGGCTTTAGATTCTTCGTCTTTTCCTAAATACCAATAACATCTCCAATCCTTATCGTAGTTATCGCTGTGGCGATTAATTTTTCCAGAAAGCTCTAAAACGAACTTAATTGAATTAGCAAATCTGGCATCTATTTCTCCGTGATTTAAAGATGTTTTTAGATAATTTAAAAGAGATCCTTCTTCCTCAATTCCTCCAACAGATTTTAATCTGCCAATTGAAGAATCCATTAACTTAATAAGGTTTGGATAATTTTTGGCAACTTTCAAAAGATTTTCTAGGGCAAGAGCTTCAATTTGGCGGACTCTTTCACGAGTGATGCCATAGCGATTGCCGATGGCTTGCAAAGTTTCTGGATTGGCGCCATCGATTCCATAGCGACATCTAATAACTTCTTGATACCTACCTGAAAGGTTGGCTTTTAAGAAGTCGTCGACGAAGGTATTCACATTGTCGAACATTTTATTTTTTGTAACCATGTTTTTGCCAAAATTATCTCTTCTGTTTATATAAACAAGACTACCACTTTATAAAATCAATGTCAAATGCGGTAAATCTCTATTTATATTTATACTTTTATATTGTATCAGATATATTAAATAGTGTCAAATATGGCTGGCCATGGACGATTAGACACTGGGGCTATAGAAAGAAAAGATGAAAAAAAATAATTAAAAACGCCTCGCGAGGGAATTACCCAGCGAGGCATTGAACAGAACAGATCCGCTTCAGATCAGGTCAAGACTTGGCTTTCTCTTCTCGCTCGATGGCGCGAATGAGAGCTGTGGCGAGGTCTTCGGGGCGAACCTTGGAAGGCGTCTCCACTGGACTCTTCTTCGTCCCTCGGGAGAAGAGAAATCCGGCGGAGTGAGCGAACCACTCGTTCGTCACTCCGACACCAACTGGCGAGATCTTCTCGCCAGCGGCTTCCACGACAGCGCGAACCTCGGGGGCGTCCACCCGCATCGTCTCGTTCGTTTCACGCGCGATGCCGATGTTTTTGCCATCGACGAAAACGATGAAACGAACTTCTCCGCCTTCAAAGAGCGGTGTGGTCGCTGAGGGAGCGTTGACCACGATTGCGACTGCGAGGTGGGGGCGAACGCACCTGCTCGCCATCTCTTCGGAACGAGCGCGCTTGCGTCCCATCTCCAGCTTCAGGCGGAAGATGTAACGGACGAAGTCCTGCACCCGATCCTCGTCGCCCTTCGCCTCGAGATGCGCTCCGGCGATAAGCAAACGGATCTCGCCTTCCTCAACTCCGAAGTAGCTCTCGCGATCATGTCCGGGCAGAAGCGTGCGAGCAGCAGACCCGGCCGAATCGCAGGCGTCCACGTACTCGACGAGCCGTTCCAGCGCACGCTTGTCTTCGGGAGAGGCGAACCTCTCCACGACGAGCCCGAATGCCGAGTGAACTTTGCCATCCGGATCACGATGACCCTTCAGGCCACGTCCGCCAGCATCGATGTCCAACGCGACGTCTTCCTCTTCGAGATCTGCGCCGTCCCAGTTGGCCGGGACTCGGCAGATCTCTGCCGGCTTGCCACGGTTCATGAACACCTCGAAAGCCGCGACGGCGAACAAGGAATCCATGTCCTGACAAAGGTGCGTGACAATCCGTGCCATTTTGTCCTTCTTCCTGGTCATTTCTGACCGTAAACCGACTCATTGAATTCAAAACCATGTGCTATCTATAAGTATAGCAGATAACTATTAAAATGTCAACCGAGTAGTAGAAATGCGACTAATCGTCAAAATGCCCAGCTTAAGCTGGGCAAGTCGCATTTCACCACTCGGTAAAATATTAACTACTCGGATTTCTTTCTCCAAATTGTAAGGAATGGACTGGCGATGAAGATTGAGGAATAGGTTCCAACTACTGTTCCTATAAGCATAGTGAGTACAAAATATTTTAAGCTGACTGCTCCCAAGAAATATAAAGCAATTAAAACTAAAATGAGAGTTAAAGAAGTATTAATTGAGCGAACAAAAGTTTGGTTTACCGAATCATTAACCAAAGTATTAAAATTAACTTCCTTGGCTCCAATGCGTCTTAGATTTTCCCTGATTCTATCAAAAACAACAATTGTGTCGTGAACCGAGAAGCCCATAACTACTAAGATTGCGACGATAAAGTTTGTATCAACTTCAACGCCCATTTTGTATCCGAGATAAGAGAAAAGTCCAGCTGGAATTATGGCATCGTGGAAAAGAGTTAAAAGAGTAATTATTCCATACTTCCAAGAACTTATTGGTCTGGAGACTTTTCTGAAAGCAAAAGCTATATATAAAGAGATGCCTACTAAAACCAATATGAAAGCCGTAATGGCCTTACTTTTTAATTCCCCACCGATAGATGCTCCAATTGATTCAAAAAGAAGTTCATCGCTTTTTCCAAATTGCTTAGTGATGGCTTGTAGATTTTTTTGA
Source organism: Minisyncoccota bacterium (assembly GCA_009694925.1). Lineage (GTDB taxonomy): Bacteria > Patescibacteriota > Minisyncoccia > UBA6257 > 1-14-0-10-40-38 > SIBX01. The sequence goes on along the minus strand of SIBX01000004.1, from coordinate 9,397 downwards.
TGATCAACTTCGTTTAATTCTGGTAATCTTATAATAAAAGAATTATTTGAAGTTTCTGGAACTATCGAGGCAGAATCTATTTTTAGATTCGTGGAGAAGAATTTTGATAAATCTTCGCGAGAAACTTGAGACTCAAATTTTATCTGCCAAAGAGTTCCTCCTGTAAAATCTATGCCTAATTTAAATCCGTAAAAAGAGATTGATAAAATACTTAGTAAAACTAAGATTCCAGAAATTCCTATAAATAACCATTTTTTGCCTATAACATTCATATTTTTATTGTTTAGCTTTATTTGATATAAAAGATCTTAAAATCGCCCTTGTGACTGTAATGGCCGAAAACATTGAGACTAAGACTCCTATTAAAAGAGTTAAAGAAAATCCTTTAATAAATCCAGTGGTTGAATAATAGAGTATTAAAGCAGTTATTATCGTTGAGATATTTGAGTCGCGAATAGAAAGCCAAGCTCTTTTAAATCCTTCTTCTAGAGAAGTTGTTTTATCTAGTCCTTTTTTGGATTCTTCTTTGGTGCGTTCAAAAATTAAAATATTTGCATCCACTGCCATGCCTATTGAAAGGATAAATCCTGCGATACCTGAAAGCGTCATAGTTATTCCAAAAAGCTTAAAGATGGCTCCAGCTAGTACTGTGTAGATTATTAAAGCAATAGTCGCCGCCAAGCCATTTAGGCCGTAATAAACAAGCATAAGGAAAACAACTAAAATCATTCCAACAAGTCCGGCAAGCAATGTTTGTCTTAATGAATCTGATCCAATGCTTGCGCCTACGGTTGATTGGCTGACTAATTTAATTGGGGCAGGAAGAGCGCCTGCATTAAAACGGGAAACCATATCTTTGGCTTCTTTTTGAGAAAAGTTTCCGGTTATCTGGGCCTTACCTCCAGAAATTTTTCCCTGAACCGTTGGGGCAGTTATTAGATTTCCATCAAGGAAAACTCCAACTGGCTTGCCAATATTTCTGGCAGTAATTTCTTCAAATAATTTTGCTCCTTCATCATTAAAATTCAAAAGGATTTCTGGTCCGCTTAATCCGGTATTACTAAATCCCATTGAAGCATTAACAATATATCTTCCGTCTAAGCCGGTTGGCACAAATTTAGTTTCTGTGGTTGTTCCTGTTTTAGATTCTTTGCCTTCAGCAAAAAATAGATATGGCGTTTCCCCTATTTGCTTAATGGCCTCGCTGATATCTTTAATTCCTGCGAGCTCAACGGAAAGACGATAAGAATCGCCAGACTTGGCACTGTAAACTTGAGGCTCGGCAACTCCGAAAAGGTTAACTCTTTTTTCTATAACATCACGAAGACCAGAAGCAACAGACTCTTGGTCGCCTGGTTTGACTCCAGACATATCTATCTCATATGTAAGACGAGATCCTCCGATAAGATCTAATCCCAATTTCCAAGGCCTAGCACTGGCGCCCCAGTTTTTTGGATAAATAAAAAAACCTGCAAACAACGAAACTAGAACTATTAGAACAAAAATTGTAATTGCCTTTTTACGCATAGACTGCTTTAAATATTGAATTATAAACTAATATGAGTAGTTTAAGTGAAAGAATTTAAAAAATCAATGAATATATTGAATTATTGCTTTTTTGCTTAATTTTGCTAGAATATTTTGTATCGTTGCTTCCATAGCTCAATGGTAGAGCAGCTGCCTTTTAAGCAGTTGACCAAGGTCCGATTCCTTGTGGAAGCACATTTTTAAATAAAATTAAGGCATCTAATTCATAAAATTTTTGCATGAAAATTCACCGATTCTATTTGAATGAAAAAATAAATATTGGGAAAATGGAAATAAAGGATCAAGATTTAATCCATCAGATTAAGTCTGTTTTAAAGCTGAAATCAGAGGAGAATATCGTCCTATATAATGGAGATAGTAATGAAGCTAGTGCTGTTTTAAAAGAAATAAATAAAAAAAATGTAATTTGCGAGATTATTAATATTAAAGAAAATGGAAATGAGCCCAAAACAAAAACTCATTTATTTTTAGCTATATTAAAGAAAGAGAATTTTGAAGTTGCAGTGCAGAAGGCGGTTGAGTGTGGAATTTCTGAAATTACTCCCCTTTTAACTGAAAAAACAGTGAAATTAAATATCAACACAGAAAGAATTGGGAAAATTATAAAAGAAGCGAGCGAGCAATCTGGAAGAGGAATGATTCCTGTTTTAAATAAACCTATATCGGTTAAAGATTTATTGCCAAAGAAAAATGAGCTGACTTTGTTTTTTGATAAAAGCGGAGAGGATATCTTTACTTTGAATAATAATATTGAAAATACTAATTTTGAAAAGATGAATATATTAATCGGACCCGAGGGCGGATGGAGTGACGATGAAAATAATTTTGCTTTAAGAAATGAATTTAAAATAGCTTCTTTGGGAAAATTAACCTTAAGGGCAGAGACGGCCGTGACTGTGGCTAGTTATTTGGCTAATAGATTGTTTGTTTAATCTTTTTTCTGAGGAGCGTTAAGAACTACTTCTAAAAATCCTTTATCTAGATCGTCGGAAATTTTTTCTAATTCATCGTTGATGGCTTTATTTTCTTGGTTGTTTTTTACAACAGATTCTTCAACTTTACGATGAAGATGGTTGCGAAATTCTGCAGATTTTTTAATTAGAGCATCTGCACTACGCAAATCTTCGGCAATCTTTTTTTCCATATCCTGAACTTTTTTTAAATCATCCTTTGCCATAATTTTTATTTATTTTTATAGATTATATCTAGGCCTGTTTTGACTATGGTTTTAACCATTCTTGGACTGAATGGGTGTTGTTTATTCATTAAATTAGTTACAGCGCTGCGCATTTGATCTCTGTTATATTTAGTGCTTCTTATGGCATAATAACTTCCTTCTGTTAGAGGAAATTCTGGAAATTCCTTATTCCAGGTTATTATTGCCTTTTCTATACTAATTTTTTCTTTGACTTCTTTTTTTTCTTGTTTTGGAATTGGCCTTTCTTGAACGCCTTCGTCTAATGAGTCTTCAAAATAGACCGGACGATCTTCTTTGGTTTCATTTTTTGATTGATAGCCATTAATGGGCTCACCCATTTCTCCAACGGTATTTTCTAAATTACTTAAAGGAGTCGGAACAATGCTTTTATCTATACCTTTTTCAACTTCAAATTCTGATGTTTTTTTTGTTTTATTTTTTTCTCTAGGACTAACGCCTAGATCACCTAACTGTTCGTCGTTTTTTTCTAACTTCGCATCTATCTTAGCTTTTCGTTTTAAAATTTTACCTTCATCCTTATTACAAGAAATTAATTCTTCTTCTAATCCGTTAATTTTTGGGCCAATTTGACGCATTAAACTGACAGCAGAGCGCCTTGCGCCGCTGGAATCTGTTTTTCCGGTCATTCTATCTAATTCTCTGAAGTGAGTTGTTAATTTTTCTAATTCTCCTTCAACTCTTTTTTTATTGGAACTTAATTCGTCCAGAGAAGTTTGCAATTCTTGTGAGTGTTCTGAATTTATGTCTATTTTGGCTTGAATTCTATCAGCTATATTCATTTTTGATTCCTCAATTTTAGCTAAATAGCCGGTTCGCCTAATGTCGTAAAATCTATTTACTGCTTTCATGGTGTCGATCCTGTCGTTTTCAGATTTAAGCTCTGCAGATTTTTTTGCAATATCTTCTTTTAGTTTTTTTCTAGCAGAGTCGTCTATTTCAAGGCCGAGATTTTTTGATATGTCCTGTAACCTTATAAGATTGGCCTCTCTGGATTCTAAAGAATTTTTAATAACTTAAACCTTAACCTCTTCTTGTTTTATAAATTCGTTAAATTGATCTACTCTAGAACCAACCCAAGCTTCGGCCATTGAACTTTTAAAGATAGAAATCCTATCAACGGCTCCTTGAACAACGTCGGAATTGGAAATTTTTTCAAAGGTATCTGTAGCTAAAGAAATGGCCGACTCTAAATTTGAACCGATTTCTACCTTGAGCGCAATACCAGATTCTTTTAAAAAATTAGCTACATCTCCAGCCTTTTCTTTTAAAACACCACCTCCCTTTATGGCTAAACCACCAGCAATATGACCTGCCTCTTCGGCAATGTCTCTTGCTTTATTAATAGCTGCTTCAACTTTAGGTTTTGCTTTTTCTATTAATTCTCCGGCGATAAGTCTACTGTTTTCTAATAAATTTTTTCCAAGTTCGCCACCTGTTTTCAAGATGCTTAAAAATCTCTGCCCAAGACTTGTTTTTTTCGGCTTATCATCTGCAACTTCCTCTATGCTTAGGTTTGCCTCTGCCAAATCATGAATTCTTTCGGATTCTGGTTCTATCTCTGCAAAAACTCTTAACGGTTTTTCATTAGGCTCTGCGCCCTCGGTATCCTGCCCTATCTTAGATTTAAAATCTCTAATGAATTCTTTATCTACCGGATCTTTCGGATCAATTTCGTGAGGTTCTAGAATTCTATATACCTGTGCTTCTTTTATAACTTCAACATCGCCCTCAATTTTAATGGTCGTAGGCTCTTTGTAGCCTCTTATAAAAGCCTGATCGACTGGATCGTGAAGATCAAGCTCTCCTTTTTCTAATACTACCTGCTCTGCGCCTATTATAGCTTCTTCAGTAGAAACTCCGACCGATGGTTCTTTTTTTGCAGTTAATTCATTAGACCGAATATTTGGTACAACTGCTAATTCTTGATCTGGCAATTCTTCTCTTTTTATGTCTAAAATTTCACGACTAACTATTACGCTGTCGCCCTGTACTGCTGGCAATTCGTCTTGCTTTATAACCTCGCCCGATGGAGCGTCTACTCCTCTTTTTTCTTGAGCTTCTAATGTTTCTTCCATATCAAGTATTTCACTTAATTATAACAAAAAAAATTACTTTTTTTTGTCCCCAGAAATAAAAAAGCCGCGCCAGAGTTGTTAAAACTTTTTGGCGCGGATTACCAACCGATGAATTGCTCGACTTCTTTCAAGCGAGAGGCCAACCTTTCTCTATCAAGCCTCAGATGCAAGACTTTTCTCAAGTTGACCGTTCTGGAGAAAGGACATCTTGCCTTACAACAACCATTACTGAATATCAAAATATTAACGATACTGGCTGAAAACGAGAAGGTCCTTTGAAGGTTGGGGCCAAAGGACTCTTTCGCGTCAAACGAAAAGCGGCAACTTGAACAATAGGAAACGACTATGCCCGAACCTGCTTTCAGGATCTCTAATGAGCAACCACAGCAGACTTTTTCGTAAGAATCTCTTGCTCCACAGACTACACAGACAAAGAACTTATCCACCCTAAATCACCTCCTTTCTGAGTTTTGATTTAATAAATTAGTGCTATTATTATATTAAACTATTTAGCTTTAATGTCAAATTTAATTTATGGCGTGTTTACTTTTAACCTTTGAAATAGTTATAAATACTCCGTTAACTCCAAAGAAAATTAAGAATGCTGAAACCGGAAATCTGTATCTGGCATTAGAAACTGGGCCGGTTAAAACGGCAAAATAAATTACGCTGACATAAAAAAAATAAAAGAATATTTTTTTGTAAATAGCTGTCGCTTTCTAGAATAGTTTTAAGTTTGGAGGAGATATTCCCAATAGTAAATATATTATTATAGAGCACATTGGCTTACCCTATACCATTCATCCGGAGTTCCTTTGGCGCTCCACAGCGAGATCGAGAGCGCAGGAAAAATAAAAGAATCTAAATCAAGAGCTTCTATTTTTTTTAGAATTTTAGTTTTTTGAAGAAGATCAGATAGACCATAAGCCAGACTTATATGGGGATTGTAATCCTTACTATTTGTATTGAAAATTTTGCAGCAGATAAATTAAATTTAACGAGATCGCTTGTTTTGTCGCAAATGAAAAATAACGACTTGTGATATGTTTGACCGCTTTCTACTCCGGTTGTTTTTACTAATATTTTTTTATTTTTAAAAATATTAGCCAATTTTTCTGTCCTTTTTATGAGTTCTGATTCTTGACCGTGCAATCCTGGCAATAAAGTGAGATGCGGAGCAAAAACAATTGTATTAGCAGTTTTTGCGCATTTCTCTATTATGCTAGAGAGTTTTTTCCAACTACGCCTTGAGGCTCAAGCCAGAGAGTGTATTCATTAGTTTCTATTGGTTTCATTTGTTGAAAATTTTTATTTTTTAAAATTTTTTAAAAAAGCAGAAACTTTTTCCCCTAATTCATAATGAGAAGAAGAAAAGACTATTTCTGTTTTAAACAAATCTATTTTATTACCCGAATCATAATATTGATGAATACATTTGACTCCAAATAATTTATGCTCCTGAGCATACATGTTTAGGGCAACTGAAAGTCGCACTTCTTCTTTTTCAACTGCCTTATCTAATAATATTTTGAGGTAGGGGAAAATTTCTTTACTTAAGATGTATTTTCCAGTCATGGCGAAAGTGCTTGGCGCTTCTGATATTTTTGGTTTTTCAACTATAGAAAGCACTTCGTAATAATTTTTATCTACTGTTTTGCCTGGTTTTATAATTCCATATTTATCTGCTTCTTTGGGCTCGATTTGAGAAAGAGATATAACGGGAGCTTTCAGGGATTTAAAAGTTGTGCACAATTCTTTTAATAAAGATTTTCCCGGAAGAGCAATCATATCACCCATAGTCACAGCAAAAACTGTATTGTTTTTTAATAAATTACGAGCCTCATAAATAGCCTGTCCATCTCCTTGTCTTTTTATATCCTAGAAATGAAGAACTGATATTTAAAATACATTATTTGTATTTTTTTGTAAATAGCAGAGATATAAAATAAAGAGCCTCGCCTTCCCGTAGTGCCGGGTAGGCGAGGCTCTCGTTTTCATTATGAACTCGACTGATATCAAACGCGCCGAATGGTTCAGATCACCGATTCAACAACTCGAGCGGCCTCTCGCCTTAGAATCGACGGCGGGAGTCCCATGCCCATGGAGTGCTCGTAGTTTTGAGCCGCAGCCGAATTGCTAAATGGAATTCCCAGCATGCACCGGACATTCCTTTCAACTCTGTCTCGTTCGGCAACAAGATCTCCTGGAGACAACCCATCGGTATAGACGAAGGAATTGTAACCACCCAAGATCCTGCCCTTGTAGAAGGCAGACTCTTGAGTAAAGTTCACGTCCAGCTGATACAGACGATCGCCATTTTCAGCGCAGGTATAGACCCAGACTTTCCTTAATGGATCCAAGATGGCCTGATCGTAGTAAGGCGCGCCTGGATAACAAGTGATGATGGCGATATCAAAGTCATCCGGCCTGACGTCCGAGTCCAGGAGCCAGTTCTCGGTTTCGCGCAGCGTGTGCGGGGTTTCACCGGGGTGGCCGAATGAAATTAAGGCCTTCACCTTAAGACTATGAGCGTGGGCAATCTGCATACATCGAGTATTGTCTTCGCGAGTTGCCTTCTTCTGGATGTTCTTTAGAATCCTTGGCGAGCCAGACTCAAATCCGACGAGAATCCAGCGGAAGCCGGCGGCATACATTGCTTCTGCTTGCTCGTCCGTGAACAGTTCGGCCTTGATGAATCCCCGCAGGCGGAATTCAACTCCGAGCTCGTCTTGGAGAGCGCGAATGCGACGCATCAGACCAACCATTTCCCTGTTGACGTTCAGCTCATCGTCGTAGAACATGAAGGCAGTAATGCCGTATGTTACGTAGAGGTGCTTCAGCTCAAAGATGATGCTGTCTGCGCTTCGCGTACGGACTCTGCGCAGCATGTACGAATCTCTCCCGCCGCAAAACCTGCACGGGAAAGGACAGCCAAGCTGGGCAATGAGCGAGGTGGCACGAATACCGTCGATTAAATAGTGATAACTGTCCAACTCAACAAGATCTCTGGCGGGAAGCGGAAGCCCGTCAAGTTCCGACGAAGTCAGAAAGAGAGGAGACTTTGGATCATCGGCATCGATGAATGATGCATTGCCCTTTAGAGCAACGAGTATTGCCTTTTCACCGTCTCCGGCGACAAGGATGTCGAACTCTTGCCTTAGGGCTTCCATCTCCTTCATTGCACGGCCAGGAATGCCTCGCCTCTTCTGGTCTTTAATGGCGGCGCTGACGAGCGTGATGTGAGGACCGCCAAGAATGATCTTTGCCTTAGGCCGTACTCGCTTGATCTCTTTCGCGATTTCAACCGCAAAGGGAAGTTGCGGAGTTGTGGCAGTGATTCCGAAATAGGTGGCCTCGGAGACAAGGGCATGATCCCTTATGGCTTCGAGATAGTTTCCGATACCGGAGAGATCAACCTGCTCAACACCATAACCATTCTTTCTCAAGACTGCGGCAACACGAAGAATGCCGAGGGAAACAAATACTCGCTCATCCTCCAAGAACGGAGAAGGAGGAGTAATGGTACAGACGACTGGGAGCTTCACGCGAAGCTCTGCCGTCGAAGCAGTGGACTCCATGCGAATCTCCTTGGTTATTAGAATCTCTGCCCATAGGGCAAAAATTTGATGTGTTTTGAGAAACTAAAACGCTCTTACAATATTTTGACTATTTAAGGTGCTGTAAATAAATATAATCGATATTACGTAATTTACAAATCAGATTTTTCAAAAATGCACATTAAAGATGATCCCAGTAGGTGTTGTGGAATAAATTCAATATTTCCAATAAAAGACATAATTTTATTTAAAAATTTATTTTTAGGATTGAAGCCGTTTTGAATTATCTCTGAGGCGTCTTTTTTTCTTTTAAGTAAAATTTTTCTTAGGATAATAATGGGAACAAAAAATGCGCCCCAATATGTCCACGTAATTAATTTGAGATTACATTTTTTTTCTATATGATAAAAATCTTTTTTATCATAGCGTCTCATATGACCTACAACCCTATCGTAATCGCTAAAAAGCCACTGATTAGCAGGAACATTGATAATTATTTTTCCATTTTTTTTAAGATGAAATTTTACGTCATCGATAAATTTTTCATCGTTTTCTATATGTTCTATAACATCAAAAAGAATTAAAATATCGTATTTATTTTTTAAATCCCCTCTTCTTTCTGAAATGTCATAACAAAAAATACTACTCTTTTCTACGCAACTATTTTCTAATGCTTTAATATTTAAATCGAAGCCGTCTATTTTTGAATCATAAAAATCTTCGTATTGTTTTTGAAAAATTCCAGAACCACAACCAATCTCGCCTATTAAATGATTGGATTTTATATATCTTTTATATATCTTTTTAAAAACAGAAAATCTTCGCTTGATCCAAAAATGATCTCCGTTCGCAATTTCAAACCAATCATCTCCCATATTAACTTTTTGGGGTTGAGATAAGAAAATAATTTCTTTTTTCACGCTTTTATTTATCGTTATTTATTGTCTTTTTAATAATATAATTTGGCCTTCTTTTTGTTTCGTCGTAAATTCTTTTGA
>SIBX01000003.1 GCA_009694925.1 Minisyncoccota bacterium | reverse complement strand
GGCAGTTAACTCATTATGATGCTCAAAGTTTTAAAGATCAGTTGTTTTATCCCTACATCAATAACGCTGGAAACATAGTTTATCAACATGGAATAAATAACATTTTTCAAATCTTTTATTTTAATTAATTAATTTAAGAACTATATTAATTAATCTCCACTAATCCCATTTGACATTCAGTAGCCATTTATTATAAACTCTATCTACACTATTTTTTATAAAAAACAGGATTTGATTTGTTATAAATAATGAAGTAGAAATTGATTATTTTTGAGCGAAAATAATTTTATAAGAGCGAAGCAATGTCAAAGACATTGTTGAGCGATTAAAAAGGATTTGCAGCCAAAAATAATCAATTTAAACGAATTTGTTATAATGAAACAAGTCCACAACACGTCGAATTCAAAAATTTTATTAATTAGACTTAATAAATAAAGGAAATAATATTCCTTTCTAAAAAAATGGCAGAAAAAGAGAAATTTCAGAGAACTAAGCCGCACGTTAACGTCGGCACAATCGGTCACGTCGACCACGGTAAAACCACTTTAAGCGCAGCCCTAAGCCACGTCCAATCTTTGAGCGGACATGCAAAAGAAAAGAGCTATGCTGATATCGCCAAAGGAGGAGTTGTAAGAGATGCTTCCAAAATCGTAACCATCGCAGTTTCTCACTTAGAATATGAGAGCGATAAGAGGCACTATGCCCACATCGACTGCCCAGGGCACGCTGATTACATTAAAAACATGATCACAGGAGCCGCTCAAATGGACGGAGCAATTTTGGTTGTCTCCGCTGTTGACGGTCCTATGCCTCAAACCAGAGAGCATATCTTGCTTGCCAGACAAGTAGGTGTTCCTGAAATTGTAGTCTTCTTGAATAAAGTTGATTTAGTTGACGACAAAGAAATCTTAGACTTAGTCGAAGATGAAATCAGGGAATTATTAAAGAAATATGATTACCCAGGAGACAAGACTCCTATTATAAGAGGTTCTGCCTCTTTAGCTTTAATTGCCAAGTCCGCAACCGATCCAGCCGCAAACTGTATTAAGGAATTAGTTAAAGCCTTAGATGAATTTATTCCAGAGCCAGTCCGCGACATCGCCAAACCATTCCTTATGCCAGTAGAAGATATCTTCTCTATTGAAGGAAGAGGAACGGTTGTAACCGGAAGAATCGAAAGAGGAATAATTAAAACAGGAGAAGAGGTTGAAATAGTTGGATTAAAAGCAACAGCCAAAAGCATTATTACCGGAGTTGAAATGTTTCAAAAGACATTAGACGAAGGCCGCGCTGGAGACAACGTTGGACTTTTAATGAGAGGATTAAAGAAAGAGGACGTAGAAAGAGGTCAGGTTATCTCTAAGCCTGGATCCATCACTCCTCATACTGAATTCGACGCTGAAGTTTATATTTTAAGCAAAGAAGAAGGAGGTAGACACACCCCATTCTTTAAGGGCTATAAGCCACAATTTTATATCAGAACAACTGATGTAACCGGAGAAGTAGTCTTGGCTGCCGGAGTTGAAATGGTCATGCCAGGAGACAGAACAACCTTCCACGTTAAACTCATCTCGCCAGTAGCCTTGGAAGATAAGATGAAATTTGCTATCAGAGAAGGAGGAAAAACTGTCGGAGCAGGAGTTGTTACCAAGATAACTGTTTAAAACTTAATTCTTGATAAGAACCAACTAATTAACATGGCAAAGAACCTTGAAAAAGATAAAATAAGATTAAGAATTAGGTCATACGACCATCACTTAATTGATGCAACTTGCAGGCAGATAATCGAAACAGCCAAGCGCCATGAGGCTAAAATTGCTGGTCCGATTCCTTTGCCAACCGATATAAAAAAGTATACGGTAAACAGGTCAACATTCGTTCATAAAAATTCAAGAGAGCAATTTGAGATGAGAATGCATAAAAGATTAATAGATATCTTAAGTCCAAACCAAGCTCTTATGGAATCTCTTTCAAGGATGAATCTTCCTTCAGGAGTGGACATTGAGATAAAAATGTATTAAGATAGAAACTCAACACAGCGGGCACGTCATGTTTTCCTAGAAAATGGGTAACTAATAAAGACTGCCGAACGTTTCGGCAGTTTTTATAAGCTATTTTCCTCTCATTTCATAATTCCTATTAAGAAATGCTAAATAGAAAAAGCGAATGTCACTTATCATAAAAAGATAAGTGACGAGAAAACAATTAAAACAATGAAGATAAAAGGTTTAAAACTTAAAATGACTCAGATGTGGGGCGAAAACGACGCCGTTTTTGGTGTTACCCCAGTAAAATTTGAGCCAAATACCGATTTATCAGGAATTAAGGAGGGTGAATTAGTTATGGTTTCAGGAGTAACAAAAGGAAGGGGATTCCAAGGAGGAGTTAAGCGCCACGGTTTCCACGGAGGGCCAAAAACCCACGGTCAGAAAAATAGACATAGAGGTCCTGGTTCTATTGGATCCACGGCCCCTCAAAGAGTTTTGCCAGGAAGAAAAATGGCCGGACACATGGGAATGACCACTTCCACTTCAAAAAATATAAAAATAGTAAAAATTGAAGAAGCTCTCAAAACAATCTATTTAAACGGTTCAGCACCAGGTCATATTGGAACTAAGGTTGTCATATCAAAAAAATAGATATTCATATTTAATTACTATCATGGAAGCAAAAGTTTATAATTTTAATAAAGAAGTAGTCGGCAAGGTCTCTCTCCCAGAGTCTGTTTTTGGAAGAAAATGGAACCCAGACTTAGTTGATCAAGCTCTTAAGGCCGAGGTTGCAAATCGTCGCGTGGTTACGGCTCACGTAAAGGGCAGGGGTGAAGTTTCCGGAGGAGGAAAAAAACCATGGAAACAGAAAGGAACTGGTCGCGCCAGACACGGATCAATTAGGTCTCCGCTTTGGAGTGGAGGAGGAGTCTCTCTAGGTCCTAATAAAAATCGTGATTTTTCTCAGAAAATAAATAAGAAAATGAAAAGAGGTGCCCTATACTCTATTCTTTCTAAAAAATTATCATCCGAAAATGTTATGTTTTTAGATACCTTAAATGGCAAATTTACAAAAACAAACGAACTAGATAAGGCTTTGAAAAATTTCTTAAAAGCAGATAAATCTGCAAAAAATCTTTCTGTTCTTTTAGTTGCAGATAAGGAAAATAATTCAATTTTTAAAATTTCAAGAAATATTCCAAAAATTTCTTCTGTTAGGGCTAAAGATTTAGATGTTGAATCAGTATTAAAATATAAAAATATCTTAATAGAGAAAAATTCCATTCCTGAATTCAAAGAAATTAAACCTAAAACTATTAAATAAAATCCATGGATAAGTTTTTAATTAAAAAACCAATAATTACCGAAAAGTCTGTAAGCGAAGCCAAAATCGGCAAGTACGTCTTTTTAGTTGAAAATAATGCCACTAAACCAGAAGTTAAAAAAGCTTTAAAAGTTATATACAAAGTTGATACTGTAAAAATCAATATTGTTAATGCCAGACCTAAAACAAAAAGGATGGGAAATTATCATTACAGCAAATCAGGCTATAAAAAGGCCATCGTCACCCTTAAAAAGGGCCAGAAACTAGACATTTTACAGAGTTAAATATAGAATTATCTCCACATTAAAATGAAGACTTATAAGCCAACAACTCCATCCAGACGCCAAATGACGAATATAAATTATTCGGAAGTTTTGACGTCCAACGAAAGACATAAGCCTTTAACTATGAGAATCTTAGCAAGCGCCGGAAGAAATCATAGAGGAGTAATTACCGTTAGGCATCAAGGATCTGGAAATAAGAAACTTTATAGAATTGTTGATTTTTTACAGAATAAATTAAATGTTCCAGGGAAGGTTGAGACCATTGAATACGATCCATACAGAACTGCTTTTATAGCCTTAGTTTGCTATAGGGACGGAGAAAGAAGATACATTTTAGCTCCAAAAAATTTAAAAGTTGGAGAAGAAATTATTACTTCAGAAATTGCTCCTATAAAGTTAGGAAATCGTTTGAAATTAAAAAACCTTCCATTAGGAACTCTTATTCATAATGTTGAAATGATTCCAAATGAAGGCGGAAAACTCGCCAGATCAGCAGGATCTTTTGTTGAAGTTTTTGGAATCGAAGGAAAATATTGTATTTTAAAGTTAAGCTCTAAGGAAGTTAGAAAAGTTCCTTCAGAATGTTTCGCTACCGTTGGTCAAGTTTCTAATCCAGATTGGAATTTAGTAAACATCGGAAAAGCTGGAAAATCTCGTGGTTTGGGAATTCGACCAACTGTCCGCGGAAGCGTTATGAACCCATGTGACCACCCATATGGAGGAGGAGAAGGTAAACAACCAAGAGGAACCAAGAGACCAAAAACAATGTGGGGTAAGGTTACCGGAGGAAGAAAGACAAGACACAAGAGAAAGTCTTCTACTAGGCTTATTATGCAACGTCGTCCAAAAATAAGATAAAAATATGTCTAGATCAAGCAAAAAAGGGCCTTATGTTGACCCAAGGCTTTTGAAAAAAATTTCAAAATTAAAGATAAATGATCCAAGCGTCATAAAAACTTGGAGCAGATCATCTGAAATATCCCCAGAAATGGTTGGCTTCACTTTTGGAGTTCATAATGGGAAAGCTCATATAGAAGTTACTATTCGCGAAGAAATGGTTGGTCACAGACTCGGAGAATTTTCTCCAACAACTAAATTCGTTAAACACGGAGGAAAAATGCAGAGAGAATTGGAAGCTGGTCAGAGAGCTGCCGAAACCGAAAAAGCTAAATTGGCCAAGGCCCCAGCGGCTTCTGTGCTTCCTAAGAAATAAAAAATATGAATCAAGAAACAGTACAATTAAGTTATTTGAAAATAGCACCAAGAAAAGTCCGTTTAATCGCGGATACTTTGCGCGGTCTTTCTTACTCTGAAGCAGAAGCCCAATTAATGCTTCGCCCTCAAAGAGCATCAGATCCTCTTTTAAAACTTTTAAGATCTGCTGGTGCCAATATCAGAAATAATAAGAAATCTTTCCCAGAAAAATACATTATTTCAAAAATTTTAGTAAATAAAGGACCAATGTTAAAGAGAAGCCTTCCTCGTGCAAAAGGTATGGCAACTCCTCTCCATAAGGTCATGAGTCACGTCGTTTTGGTCTTATCCGAATCAGAAAAAGAAAATCCTTCAAGATTCTTAATAGTTAAAAAAGAAAAACCAAAGAAAGAAGAAAAGGAGAATAAAAAGAAAGCAACGAATAAGAAAGTGGAAATTCATTCAGAATCAGATAAACACGTAGATGCCTATAAAGAAAAAGGAGAGCATATACCAAAAGGAGGTCTTATGAAAAGAATGTTTAGAAGAAAATCAGTATAAAAAAATATGGGACAAAAAATTCGCCCAGACTCGCTAAGGTTGGGAATAATCGGAGACTGGCAAAGCAGGTGGTTTCCTAAAAATGGTTATCCAAAAAGCTTACAAGAAGATGAGGTTATTAGAGCTGTTATCAGAGAAAGATTAACAGAAGCAGGTATTATTTCTATAATCATAGAAAGACCATTAGATAATTCTTGGAAAGTTACCGTTAAGGTTGGACGTCCTGGACTTGCCATTGGAAGGGGTGGAAAAGGAATAGAAGATTTAACCAAAGAGATTGAAGCTAAATTAAAAGCCCTTATTACAAAGAGAGTTATCAGAGATATAAAAATAACAGACAAGAGAAAAGTTCCTCCTGTTTCAGTAAAAATGAACATAGAGGAAATGAAAAGAAATGACGTTTCTGCTATGTATGTTGCCCAGTTAATCGCTTGGGATCTAGAAAAAAGAACTCCAGGAAGACGTGTCCTTAAGAGGCACTTAGATTTAATGATTCAGAACAGGGAAGTTAAGGGTGCAAAAATAAAATTATCCGGAAGAATTGATGGAGCAGAAATTTCCAGACGTGAAATGCTTTCCGCAAAAAAACTTCCTCTTCAAACTTTACGTGCAAATATAGATTACGGAACAGCAACCGCTCATAATACATATGGAACGGTTGGCGTAAAAGTATGGATATATAAAGGCGATGTTTTCGAAGAAAAATCAAAAAAATTGGACAATTAGTTTTTATTTGTGCTATTTTATATAGACCATGCTTATACCGAAAAAAGTAAAACATAGAAAGTGGATGAAGGGCCGTTCCTTAGGAAGGATGGTTGAAACTCGCGGAACGAGTCTTGCTTTTGGCTCTTTCGGATTAAAGGCAGAAAGCGCAGCATGGCTTAACTCAAAGCAAATAGAAGCCGGAAGAAGATGTTTAACAAATTTTTTAAAGAGACAAGGAAAGGTTTTTATAAGAGTTTTTCCAGATAAGCCAATCACCAAACAAGCCCCAGAAAAAACCCTTGGAGGAGGTAAGGGAGCAGTTGATCATTATGTTTTCCCGGTTAAACCAGGAAGAATAATTTTCGAAGTTGATGGCGTTTCTAGAGAAGTTGCTAGAGAAGCTTTGAGGATCACCGGATTTAAAATGCCGATGAGAACTCGAATAATTGAAAGAGACGAAAAATAAAAATATGAAAAGAAAAGAATTTTTAAAAGATATAGCGACGAAGGGAGAAAAAGAATTAAAAAAGGACTTATCTGAATTAAAAGATAAGCTCTGGGATTTAAATTCGCAATTTGTTGCTGGAAAAACTAAAAATTTTCAAGAAATAAGTTTAGTTAAAAAAAATATAGCCAGAATATTTACAAAGTTAAACGCCCCTATTAAAAAATAAAATCATGAAGAAGCTTATAGGCGAAGTAGTCAGCGACAAAATGAATAAGACTAGAGTAATTGAAATCATTCAATGGAAAAAGAATGAGAAGTATTTGAAGTATTTCAAAGTCTCAAAACGTTTTAAAGCTCATGATGAAAAAAACGAATTTAAAATGGGAGATAAGGTTGAAATAATCGAAACAAGACCGATTAGTCGAGACAAGAGATGGGCTATTTCTAAAAAAATATAAAATATGGTACAAGAAAGAGCGATATTAAAGGTTGCAGATAATTCGGGCGCAAAATTCATCAGAGTTTTTCGCGTATTAGGAGGATCCAGAAAGCGCTACTCCCACTTAGGAGAAGTTGTTGTTGCTTCTGTTCAGAGTGCAGAACCAAGAAAGGCAATTAAGAAAAAAGATATTGTTAAGGCAGTTATAGTCAGAACAAGAAATTCCATTAGACGTGCAGATGGAGTCACTGTTAGATTTGATGAAAATGCCGCTGTTATTATAGACGACAAAAAAGCTCCTAAGGCCACTAGAATTTTCGGACCAATTCCAAGAGAAATTAAAAAGTTTGGCTACGATCAAATTTTTAGCATGGCTGAAGAAATTGTTTAATTAAAACCATGAATATTAAAAAAGGAGACATAGTCCAGGTAATTTCTGGAAAAGAGTTAAGAAAAAAGGGCAAGGTCCTTAGTTTAGATCTCAAAAAAATGAGAGTCTTAGTTGAGGGTTTAAATCTTTACAAGAAAAACGTTCGCCCAAAAAGAGAAGGAGAAAAAGGACAGGTTGTTGAGCTTCCTCGTTCGGTCAGCTATTCTAATGTTTTGCTTTATTGTTCTCATTGCGAAAAAGGAGTGAGATTCGGAACTAAGGTTGAAAAGGAAGGAAAGTCTAGGTATTGCAAAAAATGCAAAATTTCTTTATAAATAATACTCTTAAAAATTATATAAAAATATGGATAAAATAAGGTCGGAAATATTAAATAATCTAGAAAAGGTAGTAGTAAACTCAGGTTTAGGAAAAATTTCCTCTTCAGGAACTGATTTTGAAGGGAAAATTTTGCCTGGAATAATTACAGATTTTAAATCTATAACTGGACAAAATCCTTCAACTAGAACGGCAAAAATTTCAATTTCTGGTTTTAAATTAAGAGAAGGATCCATTATCGGCTTAATGTCTACCTTAAGAGGGCAAAGAATGGCAGATTTCTTAATGAAGTTAAATAATGTTGTTTTTCCTAGAATAAGGGATTTCAGAGGCATAAATAGAACAAGTGTTGATAGCTCTGGAAACCTTTCAATAGGAATAAGAGAAACTATAGCTTTTCCAGAAATAAATTCGGATGTTCAGAGAAATAACTTTGGATTGGAAATTACCTTAACCCTAAAAGATATGACCAAAAAGGAAGAAGCCCTTGCTTTTTATACTAAAATTGGCATACCATTTAAAAAATGAAAATTTTAAATCTTAAAATTTTCATCCCCGAAGTATCGGGGATCCAGTATATAAATTAAACAACAATATGGCAAAAGCATCAGTTATAGCTAGGGCACTAAAAAGGCCAAAATATATGTCTCGCACTGTGAGGCGATGTTTTCGCTGTGGAAGGAAAGCCGGTTTTTTAAGAGATTTTGGAATGTGCAGAATTTGTTTTAGAGAAATGGCTAGTCGCGGAGAAATTCCAGGAATTAAAAAATCCAGCTGGTAAGAAATATAAGAATATGTATACAGATTTAATAACAAAAATTAAAAATTCTCAGAGCGCAAAGAAAGAGTACTTAAAAGTTCCATTTTCAAACATGGATAGCTTTATTTTGGAATTAATGCAAAAATATGGGTTCATAGAATCTGTAGCAAAAAAAGGTAGGCTTCCAAAAAGAGTTTTAGAAATAAAACTAAAATATGAAAATGGAGAAGGATATATTAGGGGAACAAAATTTTTAAGCAAGTCTAGTAGGCGTCTTTATAGCGGCTATTCAGATTTAAAAACCGTATATCAAGGATATGGCTTAGGAGTTATTTCAACCCCTAAAGGAATCATGAGCTACAATGAAGCCAAAAAAGCAAAGGTTGGTGGAGAAATGTTATTTGAAATTTGGTAAATACTAAAACATGTCTAAAATAGCTAAAAAACCAATAAGCATACTAGAGGGCGTTAAGGCAGAAATCTCTGACAAGGAAATTAAATTTTCTGGACCAAAGGGCAATCTTAGCATCCCTTTAATGGAATTTATTTTATGTGAAATTAAAGATAATAACTTCTTCGTTACCAAGAATTCTGACAATGTTCAAGCAAGGGCCAATTGGGGAACTATGGCGGCTTTAATAAGAAATAATATGGAAGGCGTGAAAAATGGCTTCACAAAATCTCTTGAGATTGAGGGAATTGGTTATAAGGCTCAGATGGAGGGTAAAAATTTAATCCTTTCTGTTGGTTTCACTCATACGGTTAAAATTGTTCCCAAGGATGGAATAAAAATAGAAGTTGAAAAAAATGTTATTAAAGTCTCTGGAATAGATAAAATTGTAGTTGGACAAACAGCTGCTGAAATAAGAAAAGTTAAAAAACCAGAACCATATAAAGGAAAAGGAATTCATTATGTCGGAGAAAGAGTCATAAGAAAAGAAGGTAAAAAAGTTGCCGGTTCAACCGCATAATTAAAGCCATAAAAATATGAGAAAAGTTTTAAAAAAGAATTTAATAAGAGAAAGAAGAGGAATAAGAGTTTCTAAGAAGATAAACGGCACATCTACTATGCCTAGAATTTCTGTATATAGAAGCAATAAGTATCTCCAAATCCAGGTCATAGATGATGTTACAGAAAAAACATTAATTGGCGCAACGACCAAATCTTTTAAAGGCAAAAAAACCGAACAATCAACTGAGCTTGGAAAGGTTGTCGCTGAAAAAGCATTAAAATCTGGAATTAAATCCGCCGTTTTAGATAGAAATAAATATAGATATCACGGAAGAATTAAGGCATTTGTCGAGAGCTTGAGAAGTAACGGAATTAAGATATAAAAATGATGAAGCCAAGAGAAAGATTTCAAAAAAAAGAAGAATTTCAAGATAAGGTTTTAGACTTAAGACGTGTTACTCGTGTTACAAAAGGAGGTAAGCGTTTTAGATTTAGAGCAACTGTTATTATTGGAGATGGAAAGGGAAGGGTGGGAGCTGGAATCGCAAAAGGAAGCGATGCGGCACAGGCCATTTCAAAGGCAAGAAACAAAGCTACAAAAAATGTAATTATTGTCCCACTTAGAGGCAGAACAATTATTCATGAAGTTGAAGCAAAATTCAGCGCCGCAAGAATAATTTTAAGACCAGCAACTGAAGGTCACGGACTTATTGCCGGAGGTTCAGCGAGAACAGTTCTTGCTTTGGCTGGAGTAAAAGATATTACTGCAAAAAGTTTAGGTAGAACTCCAAACAAATTAACCAATGCTTTGGCGACGATTGAAGCTCTAAAGAAATTAAGAGTAAGAAAGATGATAAAATAAAAATATGCAACTTCACGAATTAAAAAGAAATAATCCTTTAAAGAAGAAAAAAGCTCCAGTCGGCCGTGGAGGTAAACGTGGAACTTATTCTGGAAAAGGACAAAAAGGACAAAAAGCCAGATCCGGACATAGGATTCGTCCTGCTCAAAGAGATCTTATTCAGAGACTTCCTAAAATGAGGGGTTATAAGAATAGAATTAAAGACGAAAAGGCAACAGAAATCAATCTAGATAACTTAACGAAATTAAATTTAAAAGAAATTTCAAAAAAATCTCTTCTTGATGCAGGAGTTACTAAAAAAATTGGGCAAAATGTTAAAATATTAGGTACTGGTGATATTAAAATTTCAGTACACATTAAGGGTATAAAAATTTCAGCCTCTGCTAAGGAAAAAATAATTGCAGCCGGTGGTAAGGTTGAATAATATATTTATAAGAAATGCTTAATAAAATAGCTCAAATATTTAAGGTTAAAGATATTAGGTCTAAAATTTTTATGACCTTGCTTTGGCTTATAATTTTTAGGTTATTAGCAATTATTCCAATTCCTGGAGTTAACGCAGAAAATCTTAAGAACTTTCTCAATTCAAATCAGCTTTTTGGTTTTTTAAATATTTTCTCTGGTGGATCACTTAGTAGACT
Organism: Minisyncoccota bacterium; assembly: GCA_009694925.1. GTDB lineage: Bacteria > Patescibacteriota > Minisyncoccia > UBA6257 > 1-14-0-10-40-38 > SIBX01. The sequence continues at coordinate 17,020 of SIBX01000003.1, read as the reverse complement.
TTCCGTTATGATGTTGGGAGTTGGTCCATACATTACCTCAACTATCATTATGCAACTCTTAACGATGGTTTTCCCTCGTTTTAAGGCAATGTATAACGAAGAAGGAAGTGCCGGCAAAGCCAAATTTAATCGCTACTCCAGACTTTTAATGGTTCCACTTGCAGCTCTTCAGGGATTTACATTCTTAAAGCTTTTACAAAACCAAGGAGTCATAACTCCACTAAGCTTATTTGAAGTCATGGCTAACGTTGTTGTTGTGGTAGCTGGTTCGGTCATCTTAATGTGGATCGGTGAAATTATCAGTGAATACAAAATAGGCAACGGAACATCGCTTATAATTTTAAGCGGAATAGTCTCCGGAATTCCAAGTATCATACAAAACGCTTTTGTTTCGTACGACGCCGGGCTAGTTGCCACCTATATTGCATTTGTAGTTTTAAGCGTTGTAATTATTGCTGGAATTGTTTTTGTTAATCAAGGAGAAAGGAGAATCGCCGTTTCTTATTCAAAAAGAATTAAGGGCAATAAAATGTATGGCGGATCAATGAGTCATCTTCCATTAAAGGTTAATCAGGCAGGAGTAATTCCAATAATATTTGCAATATCCATAATGCTTTTCCCTCAGTTTTTAGCCCAAATAGCTTCAGCTTTTTTCAAAGAAGGTTTTATTGTTAAAACTACCGATTATATAAATGCTTTCTTTAATAATCAGGCCATATATTCAATTGCATATTTCCTCTTAGTTGTTATTTTTACATATTTTTATACAGCAATAACTTTCGATTCAAAAGAAATTGCTAAGAATTTACAAAGAAGCGGAGCCTTTATTCCTGGTATACGTCCAGGAGACCCATCGGCGGAATTTTTATCACATACCACTAAAAAAGTTACTTTCTTTGGAGCTATGTTTTTGGGAATTGTTGCTATTTTGCCAAACATAACAACGGCATTCACCGGGCTTCAGATCTTGTCTATTGGAGGAACAAGCTTGCTTATAGTAGTCTCTGTTGCTCTAGAAACAATGAAACAGTTAAATTCGCAATTAGTCGCCAGAGAATACGAAGGATTTGAATAAAATCAGTTTGACAATAGTATCAATTTTTAATAAAATATCTAAACACAATTTGAAGTAGAAAATGCTTATATGCAAGGCTTGACCGAGGAGCGACTGAACTGTACTTTAATATAAGTACTGAGAGGAAGTCCCGCAGGTCATAACGTAGCAGATAAGCATTTAATAATTCAAAGAAAAAAAACGATGTCTACAATATCTCAACTAGTCAGAAAAGGAAGAAAAAAGACGACCTATAAATCTAAATCACCAGCTATGGGAAGGTATTTTAATACTATCCAAAATAAACCAGTCTTTTCGGCTTCTCCATTTAAAAGAGGTGTTTGCATCAAAGTTGGAACTATGACCCCTAAAAAGCCAAACTCTGCTGTAAGGAAAATTGCCAGAGTTAGACTTACTAATGGAACAGAAGTAACAGCATACATCCCAGGAGAAAAACATAATCTCCAAGAGCACTCTGTTGTAATGATTCGTGGAGGCCGCGTAAAAGATTTACCAGGAGTAAGATACCATATCGTCCGTGGAGTATTGGACGCTTCAGGAGTAGAGGGTCGTCGTCAGCAAAGATCGGGATATGGAGCAAAAACCCCAAAGGATGACGCAAAGAAATAAGCGACAAACAAAGTTTGTCGTCCCCGTGAAAACGGGGATCCAGATTTAAAACAAATAACAATGAGAAAGAAAAGAGTTTACAGAAAAAATTATAAGCCAGATCCAAAATTTCAAAGCATCCAAAATGGAAGGTTTATTAACTATATAATGCAAGAAGGTAAAAAAGATATCGCCACTAAAATCTTTTATGACATGTTAGATTTCATTAAGAAGCAAACCAAAGAAGAAGGAATAGCTATTTTTGAAAAAGCTCTTTTAAACATAACCCCAGAAGTTGAAGTTGGAACAAAAAGGGTTGGAGGAGCCAACTATCAAGTTCCAAAAGAAGTCAGGCCAGAAAGAAAATTCATGCTTGCAGCCCGTTGGATTATTGCCGCTGCTCGTGCCAAGAAAGGAAAACCAATTGCAGAAAGATTGGCCGAAGAAATTATTTTAGCTTCTAAGAACGAAGGTTCTGCAATTAAGAAGAAATTAGACACACATAGAATGGCAGAAGCCAACCGCGCCTTCGCTCATTTTTCCTGGTAATCTTTTTATAAATCTTAAAAGCCCAGATTTTTTCGAGAGAAAAAATCTGGGCTTTAATGAAAATTATTTGATTGAAAATTTAATTTATGTCTAAATATCCAATTGAAAGAGTTCGCGATATCGGCATCACCGCTCACATAGACGCAGGCAAAACAACCGTTTCAGAACGCGTTCTTTATTACACCGGAGTTTCTCATAAAATTGGAGAAGTTCACACGGGGGATACCGTCATGGATTGGATGGATCAAGAGCGCGAAAGAGGAATTACCATCACTTCTGCCGCCACAACTTGTTTTTGGATACCTTCATATTTAAAAAGAGATAACCCAAATAAAACGGTTGAGGATTTTAAAAAAGATAGCGAATACAGAATAAACCTTATCGACACTCCAGGGCACATCGACTTCACCGTCGAAGTTAAACGCTCCTTGAGAGTTTTAGACGGTGCCGTTGTCGTTTTTGACGGCGTCTCTGGTGTTGAACCGCAATCAGAAACCAATTGGAGATATGCAGATGAATACGGAGTTCCAAGAATCTGTTTTATAAATAAACTAGACAGAATGGGAGCTTCGTTTTTGGATTCTTTAAAATCAATCCACGACAGACTAAATCCAAACGCAATTCCAGTTCAGCTCCCAATGGGTTCGGAGGCCAATTTTAAAGGAGTTATAGATTTATTAAGAAATACTGCAGTTTATTTTGAAGGAGAAATGGGCGGAGATATTATCGAAAAAGAAATTCCAGAAGAATTTAAAAAAGAAGCAGCTGAATGGCGCCATAAGCTTATTGAAAAGATCGTTGAGCAAGACGAAGAACTACTTGCAAAATATTTAGAAGGCAAAGAAATTCCACTTGCAGATTTAAAAAGGGTTTTAAGAAAGGCTACCCTAGAAGTTAAGCTCATACCGGTTTTTACTGGCAGTGCTTTAAAAAATAAAGGCGTTCAATTAGTTTTGGATGGTGTAGTAGATTATCTTCCAGCTCCAACTGACTTGCCTCCAACTAAAGGCGTAGATATCAATACTGGTGCTCCGCTTACTCGTATTCCAAAAGACACAGAATCATTCTGCGCCTTAGCTTTTAAAATTGCGGCAGATCCATTCGTCGGTGCCTTAACCTTCTTCCGAGTTTATTCAGGAAGTTTGAAAAAAGGAAGCTATATTTTAAACTCTACTAAAAATGTTCAGGAACGTATTGGTAGAATCGTTAGGATGCACGCCAATAAACGCGAAGAAGTAGACGAAATCCCAGCAGGAGATATCGGCGCCATCGTAGGACTTAAAGGAACCACGACCGGTGACACTCTTTGTGATCCAGAAAATCCTTTGATCTTAGAAAAAATTATTTTCCCAGAGCCAGTTATCTCCCAGAAGATTGAACCTAAGACTAAAGCTGACCAAGAAAAAATGGGTATGGCTTTGAATAGACTTAGAGAAGAAGATCCAACCTTCCACGTCAAAGGAGATCCAGACACGGGGGAAACTATCATTTCTGGAATGGGTGAACTTCACCTTGAAGTTTTAGTTGAAAGAATGAAGCGTGAATTCGGAGTGGAAGCCAATGTCGGCCGCCCACAAGTTGCCTATAAAGAAACCATTAAGGGCACAGCAGAAGCCAGAGGTAAATATATTAAGCAATCAGGAGGACGTGGACAATATGGAGACGTCAAAATTACAATTGAGCCATTAGAGCGCGGAAAAGGTTTTGAATTCGTAGATGCAATTAAATCTGGTAGTATCCCAAGAGAATTTATTCCAGCCGTTGAAAAGGGAATCACCGCAGAAAAAGAAAAAGGAGTTATTGCTGGTTTCCCAATGGTAGACTTCAGAGTAACTTTAATAGACGGTTCGTATCATGATGTTGATTCTTCTGAAATGGCTTTCAAATTTGCTGGAAGCATGGCATACAAAGAAGCTACTAGAAATGCCAAGCCAATTATTTTAGAGCCAATTATGAAGGTTCAAGTTATAATCCCAATAGAATTTATGGGCGACATCACAGGAGATATTTCCTCAAAGAGAGGACGCATTGAAGAAATGTCCGACAGAATGAAGACAAAAGTTGTTGACGCTAAAGTTCCTCTTTCGGAAATGTTTGGCTATGCCACTAGATTAAGATCAATGACTCAAGGACGCGGAAACTTTACCATGGAATTTTCCAACTACGAAGAAGCTCCAAATTCAGTAACGGCTCTCATTGTTGCCGGAAAGAAATAAACCAATCAAAAACCGCTACAATGGCGGTTTTTGATTGGGGATGAATATATTTTAATGTTAATATATAAAATATGGAAAAATTACCCGAAAAACAAGAAGGTTTTGATTTAAAAAAAAGTCCAATTAGAGAAGCATATATAATCCTTGGCGCAACAACTCCTTTGGAATTAAACAAACTATATACAGAGCAAGACCAACTATTGTTTATTTCAAGAAAATGGGATTATGACGAGAAGGATCAAATTCCAAATCGAATAAAAGATATTTTAGAAAATGCGGATCAAATTGGATTAACGGAGGAAGAAAAAGAATGGAGAAGTGAAATTCTCTGGTTTTGGTACCATCATGCAATAAGTTGCGCAAACTGGAAACGCGATAAAGAAAAAATGAAGTTATTTTCAGAAAAAGCCCTAGAATATCAAGATAATAATCCAAATATTTTAACCAGAACAATGTTTTTTCTAGCACATGATCAAATAGAAAAAGCAGAGGAGTGGGTAGTGTCTAAAATAGAAGATCCCGACCATGATACAGCCACAGAAATAATTGCCAACTATAAGAAAAATGGATTTTTTTAATTTGTTTTAAAATATGTTAGTAATCCAATAATTCATTAGATTTTTCCGTATTTTTATGTTAATTTTTATAGCATAAGAAATATGCAAAGAACATATATTAACGAGTTAAAAAATCACATCGGTAAAGAAGTTTTGTTATATGGCTGGGTAGATGTCCGTCGCGATCACGGAAAATTAATTTTCTTTGATCTCCGCGATTCCTCTGGGATAGTCCAGATGGTAGTCCTCCCAAATCACAAAGAAGCTATAGAAAAATCCCAACCTATTCGCGATGAATGGGTTCTTGAAGTTAAGGGAAAAGTTAACGCTAGGCCAGAAAAGATGGTTAACGCCAATGAACTAAACGGTGAGATTGAAATCGAAGCCTTAGAAATTAATATTTTAAACGAAGCCAAAACTCCGCCATTCGATATCAGATCCGACGGAAAAGAAATTAACGAAGAGGTCAGATTAAAATACAGATATTTAGATTTGCGCCGTGGAAGATTGCAAAAAAATATAAAAAATAGATTTAAAGTCCAAAAACTAATCAGAAATCATTTAAGTGATTTAGGTTTTCACGAAATAGAAACTCCGCTAATGTCTGCTCCAACTCCAGAAGGATCAAGATCATACATGGTTCCAAGCCGTCTTTGGCATGGAAAGTTTTACGCTCTTCCACAATCACCCCAGCAATATAAACAACTTTTAATGGTTGCAGGCTTTGAAAGATATTTCCAATTTGCTCATTGTATGCGCGATGAAGACACTCGAGGAGATAGACAACCAGAATTTACTCAATTAGATTTAGAGCTTTCTTTTACTAATCCAGAAGAGGTTATGAAATTAAATGAGGAATTATTAATAAAGTTAGTTAAAGAAGTTTATCCTAATAAAAAGATCCAACAGGTTCCTTTTCCAAGAATTTCTCACAAAGAAGCGCTCGAGAAATACGGTTCAGATAAGCCAGATATCCGCGAAGATAAAAACGATCCAAATTCACTGGCATTTTTATGGGTCACAGATTTTCCAGCTTTTGAAAAAACAGGCAGCGATAACATAGACGGAACAGGCGAATGGACTTTCACGCATAATCCGTTTTCCAGGCCTCAAGATAAATATTTAGAAGATTTTAGGGCCAAAAAAAATATTGGAAATATTTTAACCACTCAATATGATATAACTTTAAACGGTTTTGAAATAGGCGGTGGCAGTATCCGCAATCATAATTCTAATGATCAAAAAACAGTTCTTGAGATAATGGGCTATAACGAAGAGCGAATTCAAAACAATTTCGGGCATATGTTAGAAGCTCTTTCTTCAGGTGCTCCTCCGCACGGAGGAATCGCGTGGGGGTTTGATAGATTAATAATGATTTTAGAAAATGAACCAAATATCAGAGAAGTCATAGCTTTTGCGAAAACCGGAGAAGGCAAAGACTTAATGATGGGTTCCCCTTCGGAAGTTGGAGATATGCAATTAAAAGAATTAGGAATATCGCTTAGAGATAACAAGAAAAAATAATATTAAAAATATGCATAGAAAATCAGAAAAGACATTAGTAATTTTAAAACCAGATTCTATTCAGAGGGGATTAATCGGAGAAATAATTAGCAGATTTGAAAGAGCTGGGTTAAAAATGATCGGAGTTAAATTAGTGGTACCAACGGCAGCTATGGCCGAAAAGCATTATACAACCGACCCAGAATGGATTATGAAGACGGGTAGAAAATCAATAGAAGCATATAAGAAAAACGGCAAAAAACCACCATCAGATAATCCAGAAGAAGTCGGTAAAAAGGTTTTAAATAACTTAAAACACTATTTAACCTGCGGACCAGTAGTTGTTATGGCTTGGAGAGGAATTCACGCCGTAGGAGTGATTAGGAAGCTTGTTGGCTCAACTGAACCATTGTCATCAGACGTCGGAACCATAAGAGGCGACTATACAATAGATTCATACGAAATTGCAGATTTAGACGGCCGCGCTGTCAGAAACTTAATTCATGCCTCTGGCACAGAAGACGAAGCTGAAAAAGAAATATCTTTATGGTTTAAAAAAGATGAAATAATAAAATATAATCTAGTTTCCGAAAGAATTCTCTACGACATAAACTTGGATGGAATTCTAGAATAATAAAAAACCCCGTCATTGACGGGGTTTTTTATTAGATTTTATTTATTTAATTCCATTCATATTTCCATCAGCCGCAATATTCTTTCTGCAATCCATAGAATATTTTCCTGGACCCGTAATCATTAATGATACTAATCCCGCCAATAGTGAAAGTGGCAATTCCATTGAATTTGGCCCTATTAATCCATTTTTAATATGGACAGTAAATATGGCAACCAACATTACTATTCCCAAAAGCTTCGTTGCCCAGTGTGTTAAAAATCCGACCACTAATGCAATTCCACCCAAGAATTCCACCCAAGAGACCAATGCCGCAAAAAATCCTGCCGCAGGAATGCCAACTTGAGTAAAGAATCCAGAAATAGCTCCTTCTGGGTCTCCAATTTTTTGCCAACCATGAGCTATAAATATGGCTCCAATGGCAATTCTTAATATTAATGGGGCAATCTCTTGCCATTTTTCAGAACACTTACATTTTAATAAGTTCATCTTTTTATTTTTTTAATTTAGTGTGTTAGAATTATATCACCAAAAAACATCTATTTCAATGAATATTCTAAGAGAAATACTATTAATAGGAGTTCTGGTTGCGGTTTTATATTTTTTCGGCATCCCGTGGTATAAAAATCAAACCGCCAAAAACTTTACAGAAACTAAATTTTTATTTTCTGAGGGATCGTGTAAATTTCAAAAAGACTGTTCTTATGCTGGAGATGGCTGTGGTGGCGGCCACGGAGTTTGTACTAATGTCCCAAAAAATCACGAAAACGATACTAGTATATGTAATATAAATGCCGAACATCCTATCAATAACGGATTTGAATGCGCCTGCATTAATTCTAAGTGTGGTTGGGGCAAATAGAGATAAATTAAAATGCAAAAATCAAACATCAAAATTATAATTCAAGATGCAAATAATTCGGCTTCTTAATTTTTTAATTTTGCATTGTCATTTTACATTTTGATATTTAATCTTTAAATTATTTTTTTATGTATATTCCAATAATTTTAGGAACCTCACGCGACGGTAGTGTCTCTTCGTCTGTTGCTGATTTTGCATTCCAATACATAAAAGAATTAAATAAATTTGATACAGAATTATTAAAAACTAAAGACTTTGTCTCGATTCCTTCAACCGGCGGTGCAATGAATAAAGAAATGCACGACAAATGGCAAAATAGTGCCAGTCGCGCCGACGGCTTTATTATTGTTTCTCCAGAATACAATCACAGTTTTCCTGGAGAGTTGAAATTAATGATTGATGAAACCTTAAAAGAATATGAAAAGAAGCCGTTTGCCATATGCGGCGTTTCAGTCCGCGCAACCGGCGGAGCAAAAATGATGGAATCTCTAAAAGGAGTCATTTCCGAGATTCGTGGCGTCGCGGTAAGAAATGCAGTTTATTTCTCTCATGCCCACAAAATCTTAGACGAACCGCAATATAAAGAAAGTATGAAGACTCAAATTAATAATATGCTTGCAGAGCTTATCTGGTATGCACAAGCGCTTGAAACAGGACGATCAGTCAAGCAATAAAACGTTTGTCTTCTATTATAATGTGTGGTAATATTGCCCCAAATTAAATACATATGAAAACATCACAAAACAAGGGATTTGCGCCCATCTTAGGAATAATTATTGGAGTAATTGCTGTTTTATCTCTTGGAGCAGTGGTTTTTGTGGCGAAGCACAACACAAGCCAAAACAGCGATCAAATAATTAAAAATGAAGAGGTTAAAAATAACCCAGATAAAACAGTAATCGATAGTAATATCTCTGAAAAAAAAGCAGAAACAAAAACAATTATAAAAAAAACAGAAATTCCAGGATTGTGCATTCCAGAACTAGCCATTCAAACTGATTTACCGGCGGATAGATTTTATTTCGAAATGGATGAAAAAATCGGAAAAATAATAAAAGACAATAGTAAAACTATAATCATATACCCAATTTATAATGGTTCTCCAGAGAAAATGTTTCTTAATCAAGAAGGAAAAAATCAATCTTCTTTTATATCAAAAAACGGTAAACTAAAAGTATACAAGACAGAAGATACAAAAACTAAAATAATAGATTATTTAGTCCAATCATCTCCATATCAATTCCTCATATATGTTTATAATGAAAAAGAGCTTTTCCCAAATAAAGATAAAGAATCTGAAAAGGACTTATCTTTATTTTTAGATACAATGATAAATAAGAAATGTGAAAAAAATCCAATAAATTTTAAAGAAAATATTATAAAAAACATAGAAGACAGTAAGCCAATAAACATCTGGCTTGGTTTCGTATCACAAATTACAAGAAATAATTTAAATCTTGCATATAGCATTTTAAAATCAAGTTTCGACATAGACACAAGGAGCATAGATGAAGTAAAAAATTTAGAAGATTATTATTTCTATGCTCAAAAACAGAAATCTGAAAATTCATATTACGAAGTTTTTCTGAATAAAGCTTTTTGTTCAGATTATATCATTTACAAAACAGTCTCTAATATACCCCAATATGAGATAGAGTCTTTTATAAAGAATAAACTTTACAAAGAAAATTCTCAGTATAAAGTTGAAGAACAAATGTATAATATGATAAAATCATCCCTTATTGATGAAAAACTAGAGGAAGAAATTGGTAAAGAAAAAATAGACAAAGTAAAACTTGTATCAAATTATTTTGAACAACCAAATAACTGGGATAGAGCTTCAAAACTAACCGGAGAATATTGCAAAAATGCAGGTATACCATTTCCATAGAAGCAAGATACAATCTAACATTTTGAGAAATATTTGGGTTATAGAATATATGAAAAATAATAAATTTTCCGAAGAAGAATTAAAAAATAAACTAACTCCAGAAGAATATAGGGTCTTGCGTGAAAAGGGGACAGAAGCTCCTTTTGCGGGAGAATATGTAAACGAACATTCTAAAGGGATGTATAAATGCAAAGTCTGTGACGCCGTTCTTTTTTCGTCAGATCAAAAATTTAATTCTGGAACTGGTTGGCCAAGCTTTACCGATCCTGCCAATACCAAGAATGTTGAATTAAAAACAGATGAGTCTCACGGTATGAGTCGCACCGAAGTTACCTGTAAAAATTGTGGAAGCCATCTAGGTCATGTTTTTAACGATGGCCCATCAGAAACAAACGGCAAAAAAGCCAGTGGCCAAAGATTTTGTATAAATTCTGTTTGTTTAAAGCTAGAGAAAGAATAGATAAAAAACAACCCGCTCAAGCGGGCTGTTTTTTTTAAGTAAATATATTTTCTTATTTTTCAGTCTTAGAAACCAAAATTTCTTCTCCATCCGAAAGACCAGACAAGATTTCAACTAGTCCGCTCGTTCCTCGAATTCCAGTTTCTATTTTTGCTTCAGAAATTTTACCGTTAATCATTTTTTTAACATAAGATCCGTCGCTTTTTTCCATGACTGCGTATTGGGGAATTATCAAGATTCCATCTTTTTTTAAGGTTTCTATTCTCAAATTAGAAGTTAATCCGCTCTTTATTCTAGGATCATATGCATCAAATTGAGCTTTGATTTTAAAATTAACCACGCCATCAACTATTGTTTCTCCCGGCTCAACTTCATAAATCTTTGCTGTAAATTTTTCCTTATCAAAAGCATCCATGGTGAAATTAACTATATTTCCGATATTCACCTTACCTATATCTGTTTCAGGAATATTTGCTTCAATAATTAATCCTCCATCAGAATGAACCGTTAAAACGCTATTATTCACGCTGGCAATTTCTCCAACCTCTGCATTTTTCTTTGTTATTTTTCCAGAAATAGGAGATCGAATAGACGCTTTTGTTATTTTTGCTTTAATGGATTGGATTTTGGCTTTAGTCTGGTCGATTGATGCTTTTTGAATCCCTATTTCTTCTGGTGATCCGCTAGATTTTTTAAGCGCTAAAGTTTTTTGTTCTATGTCTAGCGTAGACTTTGTAGATTCATAGGATTGAATAAAACTATTTAAACTAGCCATAGCCGTATTAACATTTGTTCTGGCAGTAGAGATATTAGATTTATAAGTTGCTAGCGTATCGGCAGACAAAGATCCGTTAGCGGTTGTGTTATTAACGGCTATTCCTGCATTGTCCAATAAAGACTTAGCTTTTTCTAAGATAATCTTTCCATCAGAATAATAACCTTCTATCTCCGAATAAGAAGTTAGAATATTTATTTTTTTCAAAAACAAATTTAAAAGCCCCTCTATTTCAAATCTTCCAGACTCCAAATTTATTTTTAACTGTGAATCGCTTACGGATATATTAAATTTTGGCGATCCATCTTTAGGATTAGTATATAAACTATCTAATTTGTTCCTTACAGAATCGTCAGTTGTTGTGTAGCTGTTATATATTGAGCTTATTAAATTTTCTTTAGATGTTCTTAGGTTTATCTCTGCGCTAGAAACTTTTGCCTCTTGAACGCCAATCTCTTCGGATTTAGCCCCGCTTAATATATTGGCTAGTTTTAAATTCTCTATATTTAAACCAGCCTCGCTTTCTGCTAGATCAGCATATAGACCAGTTTTATCTATTTCCGCTAAAAGTTGTCCAGCATAAACTTCGTCTCCAACTTTTACGTAAATATTATTTATTTTTCCGGCAGTTTCAAATCCCAGGTTAGTTTCTTTAAGTGGGGCAGTTTTCCCAGTTACGATAACCTCTTCAGAGAGAGATCCCTTAACAACTTTTATGGCTTGATAATTATTTCCATTATTTGACCTAAAAATAAAGAAAATGATCAAGATTACTGCAAAAATCGAAATGCCCAATATGATTTTTTTAGTTTTATTCATAATACTTTTTATTGAGTACATAATAGTAGTTTCTGTGATTTTAGGCAATTATTTGAATTGATTTATACTTTTGAGTTATAATTCTATTAAGAGTTATGCCAGAAAATTTTTCAGAATTTCAAGATGGTGAATCTCCTGAATCAGAGGATATTAAAGCCAACGAAACCAAGAGAATCGAAAATTTAATTACTGCCTCAGAAGGATTTAAAGAATTATATTCCGCCCTAGAAGAAGCAAAAAGATTTAGAGAATCAAACATAGATAGTCACAGTGATATCGCATTTTTAAATTTCCATCACGTTATAGAAAAAATAGAGGATGCAAGAAGCGATATAGATAATTTAGTCTTGATGGTCCGTGACAATCTTGAACGTGACGATGATTATTTATTTAACTTAATTGAAGAAAGTTCCGTTGTTTTTGAGGTGCCAAGCACTAATGGACTAAGAAAAAAAGTAGTAGCTTTTTTATTAAAGGAAATAAGATCTAAATTAACAGAAACCAGTGAAAGCACCAATGAATCTGATCAAAATATTATTGATTATAATATTTCTATCTTAAAAAGATCTGGCAATGATGGCCTTGGGCTTAAGTTAATGCAACAATCTTTTTATTTTCCGATAGAATTAGAAGGAAAGCAGTATTTTTACGCAAATTATGGTATTTGGGTTAATAGGTTAACTGGCAGAATAGAGGAATTGGGAAATAGTAACTATAAAGCTTATTTTAAGGAAAATTCTTTAGAGCTTAAAGATCCATCTTTTGTATTCATACAATTAAAGATTATTAATATGGGAAATGGTTTTAAAATATTAGAATATTTTATACCAGAAGACGACCATATGATGGCTAAAGCCAAGGGAGGAATTAAAGATCGTTTAACCAAAGAAGCCGCTAATAATTTAAACAAAACATTCTCGTCATATAAATAATAATATGTTTAAAAAAATTGTCCCCATTGGCATACTTTTAGTAGTTTTATCTATGGGGTATTTTGCAGATAAAAATTTAGCCAGTGCGGTTAGTTCAACCTCTTCCATTAACCAAGAAAATACAATCATTCTTTGTTCTGACGGTATAGATAATGATAGTAATGGAAAAATTGATTTAGATGACAAAAATTGCGCCGATTTTACTCCGTTAATTTTAATTGGAACAAGAGTTGTAAACAATAACGGAGGCACGGCAACTCAAAAGGATTTTAATCTTTCTATCTCTCATGGAAACGGAAACTTTTTGACTAGTTTTCAGGGCGGTACCTCTACATTACTAACCCTAAGATCGGGAAATTTTTCGGCAACTTCATCTTTCTCGGGAAAATATACAGCAACTTACGGCTCTGGATGTTCAGGAAACTTGATCTTAGACAGTTATGGCGAATGTTTAATTGTTTTTAACGATATACTTAATGCAAAACGTGACCAGTTTTTTGGTTCAAAAAATACTAGTTTCGGAAATCCTTCTTACAGTCCAAGTAATCAATCTGTAAAAATAGGATCATTTAATCTTTCTGTATCAAGTTTAGAGAATATTGAAGTTTCTAATATAACTATTAAAACCTCATCAGAAGTAAATACATCAATTGGCAATAATCTAAAAATTCAAAATTTAAAGATTAAAATAAATGGAAACACTTGGGGCAAGACGGTTCCAACAGTTTCAAAAAACACCGCCTATTCATTTAGTAATTCGGGGGTTCCATATATAATTTCAGCAGGTACGACAATTACATTTGATGTTTATGTGGAGATTTTAAATGGCTCAACTATTACGCAGTTTAATTCTCCAATATCCTTCATTGGATCATCGGCCGTTGGACAGGTTAGTAGGTTAAAAGAAATATTGGAAGATTTAAATTTAGTTGATATTTCTAAAAATAATCCGGTTTTAGGACAAGACGTAACAGTAGTTTCGGTTGGCGCCTTGAATGCAGCCATAGATGCATCAATCCCCACAGAGCAACAGCTAATTTTAGGTTCAACCGGCGTTACGCTGGCCCAATTTAAATTTTCAGCAAATAATGTGGAAGACATAAGAGTTGATTCTATAAGAATAACTGCCTCAACTTCTGTTGGTGCTCCTTCCACCTTTAGTAATTTGCAATTTTATGACGGAACGGTTGCAGTTGGTCCAAAAGGAACAGCCCTAGTTGCCTCTTCAACAAGATTTTTCACTTCTGATTTTTCGTTCGCAAATTCCTTAATTGTCCCAAAAAATACAACCAAAACATATACTTTAAAGGGAGATGTAACCTTGTACGCAAGCTCTACAAATTCTCATAATAAGTTTTATAATTTCCAAATTAATTCTGCCGATAACTCACCGAATCTAATTGGAGATATAAAAGCTTATGGAGTAACTTATAATATCCAATTGCCAGTTTCAGCAACGCCCACAACTCTGCAGGCCAACACTCAAAATGCCTTAAGAACAAAGCTTACTCCTTCAATGAGTACCTTGGGAGCAACCTCTAATAGGGTTAGAACCAGCGTAGATGATATTGGAACACTAACTCTTAGCGCTGCTGGCGCGCCAGCAGATACTGGAGCCGAATTTAAATCAGTCAATTTCTTATTTTCGGGAGCCGCAATTCCAAATTCAACAACAATATACGTTGCTTTAGTAGACAGTAACGGATCAGTTGCTACCTCAACAAATATTAAAACATCGATTGCGACATCTTCCGGAGTTGTTTTAACCCTTTCAAATCCATGGCTTATTTCAAAAGGATTTTCTACGGTTTTTAAAGTCAGGGTAGATTCATCTAATTTTGCAAATAATCCAAGTAGTTCTGATGGCTTATCCTGGCAATTAGCTTCAACTTCTGCAATTGTCTGGGCGACACAAGGCAGTTCTTCGGTTGAAAGCTTGGGCCTAGAAAAAAGAATTATTCCGATTACAAATACAGTTTCTTATCAATAATTCCATTAGTATAAAAAAATCACTCGTTTAAAGACGAGTGATTTTTTTATACTAAAAACTATTTTCTATTATGGTCATACGAAGACGAAATCAAGTCTTTAATAAAAAAAGTAGAGATGCTTGAAAGTAAAAATAAGCAAAAGAATTAGATTTTCATCCAATTATATGTTATAGTCTTACGCATACACCCCCCAGTCCCTGGGAATGGGGCGCTTTTCTGTATTTACTTCAAAACTTAAATTAATGAATAAATTTGAATTAATATCAAAAAATGTTCCCGCAGGCGATCAGCCAAGGGCGATTAAGTCGCTTGTTTCAGGTTTAAAAAAGGGCCACGACTACCAAACTCTTTTAGGAGTCACCGGTTCCGGAAAAACTTTTACCATTGCCAATGTAATTGCTGAAATCCAAAAACCAACCCTCGTCATCGCTCATAATAAAACTCTGGCTGCCCAACTCTGCAACGAATTCCGCGAATTATTTCCAAACAATTCAGTAAACTATTTTGTCTCCTACTACGACTACTATCAGCCAGAGGCCTATATGCCAAATTCAGATACTTATATCGGCAAAGAATCTATGGTGAATGAAGAAATAGACAAGCTCCGCCACGAAGCCACGGTTTCTCTTTTGACTCGAAAAGATGTCATTGTCGTTGCTTCTGTTTCTTGTATTTACGGTCTAGGCGCTCCAACTGCCTACGCAGAAAATATTTATAAACTTTCTTCCGGGATGGATATTAATCGAGCAGAATTTTCTAGGAGACTAGTAACTCTACAATACTCTCGTACATCTTTAGAAATAAAAAGAGGAAATTTCCGCCTCAGAGGAGAAAACTGGGAAATAATGCCACCAGGCAAAGATGTTATTTATTCCTTTGAAGTTAAAAATGGAAAAATCCAAAAAATCTATGAAGTAGATCCAATTTTGGGGTTTAGGCCAGGCAAAACACCAGAAATGGAAGAAGTGATAATTTCCCCAGTTAAGCACTTTATTACTCCCAAGCAAGACATGGAGCGTGCCATCGTTAAAATCCAACAAGAATTAAAAGACAGATTAAAATTCTTTGAAAAGAATGGAAAATTATTAGAAGCAGAGCGCTTAGAAAGAAGAACTAAATTTGATTTAGCTATGATGCGCGAGATTGGTTATTGTAACGGCATAGAAAACTATTCCCAGCCAATTTCTGGCAGAAATCCAGGTGAAGCGCCAGAAACTTTATTAGATTATTTTCCAAAAAAAGAAGATGGTTCGCCAGATTTTTTAACTGTCATAGATGAATCTCACGTCACGGTTCCGCAGTTAAACGGAATGCACGCCGGAGATGCCTCCAGAAAAGAAACTCTTGTTGAATATGGGTTTAGACTTCCTTCAGCTAAAGACAATAGGCCCCTAAGATTCAACGAATTCGCAAAAAGAGTCGGACAGACCATTTTTACTTCCGCCACCCCTGCAAAATTTGAATACGAAAATTCTAAGCAAATTGTTGAGCAGATTATTCGTCCAACGGGTCTTTTAGATCCAGAAATAGAAATAAGACCCGTCAAAGGCCAGGTTGATGATGCAATTTTAAGAATTAAAGAGATAGTTGAGAAAAAAGAGAGAATCCTTGTGACGACCTTAACTAAGAAAATGGCAGAAGATTTAAGTTCTTATCTGGCAGAAAAAAATATTAAAGTCAGTTATTTACATAGCGACGTCAAAACTTTAGACAGAATTAAAATTTTAACCAATTTAAGAAAGGGAAATTTCGATTGCTTAGTTGGAGTTAATCTTTTAAGAGAGGGTTTAGATTTACCAGAAGTTTCCTTAGTTTTAATTTTAGACGCAGACAAGGAAGGATTTTTAAGAAGCGAAACGTCGCTTACGCAAACCATTGGCCGCGCCGCCAGAAATTCTTCCGGAAAAGTTATTTTATATGCCGACAATATTACTGGCTCTATTGAAAGAGCAGTTAAGGAAACTAAAAGAAGAAGAATTCTACAGGAAGCTTATAATAAGCTTCACAACATAACTCCACAGACAATTATTAGAGAAATTAAAGATATTCTGCCAGCTGAAGCTATTCTAAAAATAGAAACAATGCCTCTTCCAAAATCTCAAAGAGCCATTACTGCACTCATTAAAGACAAAGAAAGAGAGATGAAAGAAGCTGCCGAAGGATTAAAT
>SIBX01000034.1 GCA_009694925.1 Minisyncoccota bacterium | reverse complement strand
GGCTTGCTATCGGGAAATTGCTAAGTAATTTTACTAAATTTGCTGGAGATGCTGCTAAAAATATTTTGGGATTAAATAGCGTTGGTAGGCAACAAGCAGTTCTTCAAGGAGAGATCAGCAAAATCCTCTCTTCTAATCCAGAATTAATTCAACAAATACTTTCTGGTACTAAAAGCCGTTTACAAGTAGAAAAAGAAATAAGACAAACATTATACGAACAAGCGGCTCTCGCTAAAACTATTGTAAATATTACCGAGAGCCAAGCCAAGAGGATGATTGCCTCTGGAATAGTAATAGATCAAGAAGGTCAGTTCAAAAGCAAAGGAAAAGTTTCTGCGGGTGGATTTATCCCTGCCCAACAACAAGCCGCAGAAAAAGTTGGAGCAATGCAAGGGGGTTATACTCCCGGTAAAGTAGTTGCTGCCCCCAAATCAATTGGCGGCGTAATGAACACTGCCGAAAAAGTTAAATATGTTCCCGGATTTGCTCAACCTTATATATTGCCTCCTGATGGTTCTCGCGCAGCAAGGAATTTGACGGCTAAGTCAATGTCCCAAAATGGAATCGATCCTTATAAAGCGAGGGGATTTGTTCCTAATTTTGCTGGGACAGATTTTACCAATCCTTATGGATACGGGGATGATCAATGGTTTCGTGACAATGGCAAAAATGAATTTTCAGTTCCTTTGAGTCAAATAAAAGTAACAAATGCAGCAGGAGATGAATCTGGTTTTGATGGAAAAAGATTTTATAAGAAAGATAAAAATGGCAATGAAAAAAAATTTACCGCAATCGACTTAAATGCTTTTTTGAAAAGAGGCGCAACTTATGGTCAATTAAGAAAATATGCACCAGACCATATTTTACAAACTGATGCAAGATTTGGTCAAAGAAAGCCAGATGGTTCAGCGTTTACTGTAGAAGACATTAAGAAAGACTTTGTTCCCGGAAAAAAAATGGAAGGCGAGGGAAAAATTAAAGAAGGAATAAAACAAGTTTATAATCCTTATATTCCCCCCGCTTCAATGCTCGTCTTTGACGCAATGCAAAAGAGTTCAGAAAGGGATGTTAATGAAGATGATTTGAAAGGAAATACAGGAGAGATGTCCACTAAAAGAAAAACTTCTGGAAGAATTTTTAAAATTAAATCTTATGCTCTAAACGCTTCAGCCTTAAACGAAGAAAGGACTGGATTAATTCAAAAAACACAAGATTTTTCTCGTAAAATGACTAAAGATCTTGCTAGTTATATTCGACCCGGAGAATATTCAGAGGGTTCTGTCGATGAATTTTTTAAGACAGCAGGTAAAAATTATAATGTATTAGCTGGCACAATATTTGAAGCTTCTACAAATTTAGCTGCTAATTATACAAGAGACAAAAGTAATATTGGAGGAGATTTTGACGTAAGAGGTGGAAATATTGGAAACGTAAGAGAGCTTTTCCCCGGATTTGCAGACCAATTTGGAGATTATAAATTAAAAAATAATGATGAGGCTATACAATCATTTATTGACAAAGTCACGAAGCAATATGGTCCGCAGATAGGAGATCACTTTAAAGAGCAAGAAATTAAAGCCGGTGGCGTTACAAGCGGACTTAAAACTAGTTCTTTAGGTTTCATTCCTAATTTCTTAAAACCAAAAATAAAATCTTTCAAAACAGGAGAAGGCGAAAGAGTTTTAGGCCCTGCGGCGATAGTTAATAAACAAACAAAAGAAGAGTTCATTAAGAAAGTTTTAGAGGGAAAACAAGATAAGAGCTATATAAGATATTCTAGAAAAAATGACTCTCTTGATAGAAAAAATGACTCTCTTGATGTAGATTTCGTTAATTCTTCTAGAAGAGGGGATGGAGGAAAGCTTTGGGATAGAGCGGGAGAAATAGCGAAAAGATTAGATCTTCCATTAACTACAAGCGCATTTTTATTTCAAAAGGAAAATCTTAAGAAGTATGACGCAGAAACAGGTAGTTTTGAAGAGGTTCTCGCTACGGGATTTCCTCAATTAAAATGGAGCGAAAGAGGTAAAGCTAAAAATACTAAATTAAATATTTATAATGATCACTCACAATATCCAGTAGAATCAAAGCGCACATTTTCAGAAGCGCGATCTTTATTAAATAATATATATAAATATAATGCTCCTGCTTTAAAAGACTCTATTTTATCTGAGTCTACTTATATAAAAGATATTATTAGTTATTTTGCAAAAGGGCATGTTCCTAATTTTGCTGAAGGAGAGATGTCGGGTTTATCTAAATTTGCATTTGTGGCTAAAACTGGTTCGCTATTTTCTGGTTTAATTAAGCCAATTGACATAATGAAGTTTATGAGCGGGAAAGGAAGTATCGAATCTGTTTTTAGACCTCTCGTCCCCTTAATGAAAGCTCCTTCAAAATATATAAAATCAAAAGGAGAGTTGGATTCTCTAAAGAGCGTTCTTTCGACTTTGTATAGTTCTGATATGTTAGGAGAACAGGGCGCAAAATTTTTATCTAAAATAATTAATGAAACAAATTTCCATGCAGAAGAAACGGCGCAAAAAGCAGACGAAATGGTACAAGAGGGATTAGGCGGAGATGGTTTTTCGTCTCGCGAAAGTTATCTAAAATATAGACTTTTCGGTGGTAAAAAAAGTTTGTCACAATATGACAAAGAGAGGGGCACCTATATTCCTTCTCTGCTAGAAAATCCAGATGGAACTTATCGTTTTAACGAAGCTGATAAAAATGGTAGTAACGAAATGAAAAACGTTATTGAATCAGCAGAAAATACTTTTTCTAAACCTTCGTCCTATCGACAAACTGAAAGAGTATTAGAACCCAAAGGTAAAGGCGGCAAATTTTTAGGCGTCAGTTTTAAAATGGGAAGATTTATGGGAGAGTTGGGAAGAACCAGAAAAGCTATAAGATATCACGACACTTGGGATGTCGATTTGCACCAAAACGAAAATGAATTATTAGGCGGATATCTTTCAGGAAAATTAACTAAAGAAGAGGTCAATGCTATTATAAATAAACAAGGTTATCATGAAAATTATGGAGGCTCTCTTGACTCTCTTTTGTTGAGGGACTTAGTTTCTGTAATTAGTAATCCAGCTACTCTTAAAGGAATAGTTAAAATACCTAAAAATAAAAGATTTTCTAAAGGTTACATTCCTAATTTTAATGCAGTTCAAGAAGCAATGGGGAGAGAGATGTCTGCTGGATATTCTTCTTCTCAAGTTAAAGTAGGTCAAAGCTCTAAATTAAAAACAAATTTCAATCCAATGGGATTAGGAGTTTATAACTCCACAGAAGGTTCTCTTAATGGTGGAATTGGATTAGCAGAAAAAGCTGGCATAAATCCCAAAACAAAAGGTATGTCTGCAAGGGGACATATTCCTAATTTTGCTGAATTTGGTGGGGTTGATTTTTCTATTGCAATTGGTGCCTTGGCTTTGTTTGCTACTTCTATAAAAAGTTCAATGGATACATTTAAGAATTTAAATGAAGCAATAGGAGCTAATAAAAAAACTAGCACTGATGCTGTTAAACAATATGAAAAAGAACTACAACGAGGATCAGGGACAATATCAAAAGAGTTTGCTGCTAGAGAAAAAATGATACAGGATGAAATTAAAAAAACTTTTACAAACGTAAACACTAAATTAAAATTAACAGGCGCTTCAACTGGGGCTTTAGTTATGGGACCTAGGACTAGAAATCCTATTACTGGATTATTTAGTAGCACTCCTCAAGCTGCCTCTGCGGATGAAGTAGCAAGGTTAGACGAATTAAGGCAGCAACGAGCAGCAAATAGAAAAGAAAAATTAGCTCAACGAGAAGCTGCTAGAAAAGGGAAAGCTGAAGCAGAAGCGAACCTTGCTGAAGCAAGTGCTAGCGCAATTGATCCGAAAACGATGTTTAAATCCAATTCAAAGTTTAGTAATAATCTTAAGGCATTTGGAACACCAGCAGGTTTAGCGTTAAGCGCAGCATCAAATATTGGTGGTCAATTTATTTCTCCAGAAAATAAAACAAGCAGAGCAGTCGCTTCTGGAATTGGTGATGTAGCTAGTTTTGCAGGTTTAGGAGCCCAATTTGGCGCTCCCGGAGCAATTGTCGGTGTAGTTGTTGGAATAGGATCGGCTTTATTAAAATGGAAAGATGCAAAAGCAGAAGAAGCTATTGATAAAATAAATAGAAGTTTAGACGAAACAAAACAAAAATCTTCTGATTTTTCTGGCGCTGCACAAGGTTATTCCACTTCTTTAGAAGGGTTGCAAACTGCTTTAAATGATCCTAAAACTAAACCAGAAGCTTTGCTAAAATTTCAGAATAATTTAACAGAATCTCTTAGCTCTATCCCAGAAGAATTTAGAGTAAAAGTACTAAAAGCGGGAACAGACATAACAAAAGTCGCTGAAGCTATTGCTGGAGTAAATAAAGAGTTGGGCAATACTCAAAAAAATATTGAAAAACAATTACTTATTGCAAATATAATTAAATCAGAGTCAGGCGTGTTTAGTAGTTCTTCAGTATCGCCGCAAAATCAAAAAACATTAAATGCCTTATTTTCTTCTTCTTTGAATACAGAATCTATTACGAGTAATTTTAAAGGGCCAAACGCAACTGATGAAATGACCACTTTTTTTAATAATATAAAAAAACAAGCTATAGGAGCGGAACCCATGTTCGTCTCAGGCGAAGGCGGAGACGCATACGTTGGAGACCGTCCTGTCGTAAATAAATCAGCTTCAGAAAGTATAAAAAAAGAATTACAAGCCAAAGGAGGTCTTCCTGACATATTAGGGCCTGTTCTTGATTCAGCTTTTGAAAAATTTGATGTTTCTGCTATAGAATCAATTATCGATGTACTAAAAAAACAAGGGTTAGCAATTATTGATAGTGCGGAAAGATCAAAAATTCTTACTGCCATTGTAGATGATAACACCAAAAGGACTAGAAGCATCTAAAAGACCTTTACTCTTTGCCCTTTGTGCTGAGACTGTGCCTTCAGCTTGTATTTTATTTATCTC
>SIBX01000033.1 GCA_009694925.1 Minisyncoccota bacterium | reverse complement strand
GGCAAGCAGTTGGGGGTGGTGGATTATATAGTGAAAGCAAGAATTTCCATTGATGAACTTGTTAAGAAAATAAATTATTATATTTCCTCAAGTAACGAACCCAAAATCCTAGAATAAAAAAAATCCGCCTCAACGGCGGATTTTTTATTGCTATTAAATATTGATTTTACTTAACCATTTTGCTTCCATTCATCTATCTGCTCTTTTGAGCCAACCAAAACAGAAACAAACAATCTAGGATCTTTCATATCTGGCTCAGAATGTATTATCGCATCTTCATCTCCAACAAGATAAAGTGTAGCTTGTTCAGCTTCCAAGGTTGGCATTTCTTGAACTATATTTGCCAACTCTCTTCTTATGCGTAAGTCTTCTTGTTCTAATTCTGTTCTACGTTCCTTATTTTCGCATATTTTTGTATAATTTTTATTACCTTCTTCAGATAATCTTTCAAATTTTTCCGAGTCTGTGGCTATACCAAAACGAGTAGGCGCTCCTTTAATTGCCATCACTAATTTATAGACCTTATCTTTCGGATCTTTGAGTTTAAAATATCTACCATCTTTATGCCATCTTGGTATGCTCCATTGATTATTAGGTAGCGATGTTCTTACGGCAACCCAAGCCGACTCGGCGTTAAAATCCGTAATCATACCACCAGTAACTCTTTTAATAATTCTAGAGACGCTTTCTATAATCCCATCTAAGTTATCTCCAAGATTATATAAATGTTCTTTTAAATTTTTTATTAAATCATCGCTTATCGGGCCATAGTGATTAAATTCCGGAAGTTCAACTTCGATTTTTAAAGCATCTACACTTTCTTTTTCTTTAGGGCTTAAATCCATATCAAAATTCACTATATTTCTTTCTTTTAGAACCTCCAATTTTGATTTTCCTATTTGTTCTTCTGGAGTTTGAAAATTTTCTTGCGAATTTTGCATTTTTTATTTCGTACTTCTTAAATCTTACTTCTGTTCCATCCCCATCTCTTTCATTGCATCAATAATTTTTTCCATATTTCCTTCCATTATGCTTTCAATATTGTGCCACTTCTTTCCAATCCTATGATCGGTAATTCTGTCGTCGGGAAAATTATAGGTTCTAATTTTTTCAGATCTGTCTCCGGTCCCAACTTGAGACTTTCTATCAGAAGACAATGATCCAATTTCTTTTTCTTGCTGCATTTCATACAGCTTTGCTCTTAAAAGTCCTACGGCCAATTCTCTGTTTGCATATTGGCTTCTTTCAGAACGACTTCCAACCACAATACCAGATGGCTTATGCAATACTCTAACAGCAGTTTCAACTTTGTTTACATTTTGTCCTCCCGGTCCACCAGCCCTAGAAAAAGTAAATTCCAGATCATTTGGATTGATAACTAATTCCTTCGGTTCAATTTCTGGCAAGATAGCTATAGTGGCAGTTGAGGTATGAATCCTTCCAGCTTTTTCTGTTTGTGGAACTCTCTGTACTCTATGCACTCCAGATTCATTTTTAAAAGCATTATAAACTCCGTCGCCCATAACTCTTGCCGTTAGCGACTTATATCCATCGTTTGATGTTTGGTTTGAGTCAACTATAGCAAAACTCCAGCCAATCTTAGCGCAATATCTCTGATACATTCTAGCCAAATCTCCAGCAAAAATAGCCGCTTCATCTCCTCCGGCTCCAGCCCTTATTTCAAATATAACTTTATTTACAGTGCTTAAATCCATATATGTCTATATTAAGTAGTTTGTTATTCGTCTAGAATAGAATTATAATTATAATCTAGGTAAATTCAAGTTTGGGAGATAAATTTATCTCAAAAATATAATTAATATTAAACTAGAATGCGAAATCCTCCACTTATTCTTTTGGTAGATGATGAACCAAATTTCAGAGACGTATTAGAAATTAAGCTGAAGAATGCTGGCTATCAAACAACCACTGCTCAAAACGGAGAAGAGGGCATAGCAAAGGCCAAGGAATTAATTCCGGACCTTATCTTGATGGATATTAAAATGCCAAAAATGGACGGTCTTCAGGCATTGGACAATTTACAAAACGACGTAGCCACAAAAAATATAAAAATTGTGATGTTGACCGCCTTCGGAGATCCCCAATCTGAAATTTATGAAAATCATAAAAGATTTGCCAAAGAGATTGGCGCAACAAGTTATCTCTTGAAAAGTCAGGACATAGACTATATTGTAAATAAGGTAAAAGATATTATTTCTAAGACAAGCTAAAATGAGAAATTCAAAATTAGTTTTATTAGTGGACGACGATCTTGGTTTTCAAGAAATCGTTTCCACTAAACTAAAGCGTTCTGGTTTTTTGGTCGCCGAGGCTCATGACGGCAAAGAAGCCATTGAGAAATGCAACATCCTGAATCCAGACTTAGTCTTGATGGACGTAAATATGCCTAAAGAAAACGGAACAGAGGCCGTTATGGATTTGTCTAAAAAACGAGAAGTTCCTATTAAAGTTGTTTTTTTAACTAGTATGAATAATCCTTGGCCAGGCCTCCAAGAAGGAGACGCTCTTAAGGTGGCGCAAGGTTTGGGCTCTGCCGGATTTTTAAATAAATCAGAAGACATAGATATTTTGATAGAAAAAATAAAAGATTACTTAAAATAAAAAATTACACAAAATGCGAAAAAGAATTTTAACTGGCGACCGTCCAACTGGTCCTTTGCATTTGGGGCACTATGTCGGCTCTCTTAAGAACAGGGTTGAACTTCAAAAAGAATACGAGACATTTATTTTAATAGCCGATGTTCAGGCTCTTACCGATAACTTTGAAAATCCTCAAAAAATTAACGACAACTTATACGAAGTCGCTTTAGATTATTTATCCGTTGGCATAGATCCAGCCATTTCAACTATTGTCGTTCAGTCTATGATTCCAGAAATAGCCGAGCTCACCATCTTTTTAATGAACCTCGAAACCGTTGGTCGCCTAGAAACAAATCCAACCGTCAAAGACGAGATTAAGCAAAAAGGTTTTGAAAAATCCCTTCCAGTCGGTTTTTTCTGCTATCCAATAAGTCAGGCCGCAGACATCACTGCCTTCAAAGCAGATTTAGTTCCGGTTGGCGTTGATCAGTTGCCCATGATCGAATCTACTAGAGAATTAGTAAGAAAGTTCAATCGTTTATATGGAAATACATTAATAGAACCAAAAGCATTAATTTCTGAATTTTCAAAACTTCCAGGTATTGATGGGGCTAAAATGTCCAAGTCTTTGGGTAATACTATTAACCTTTCAGATTCTGAATCCGAAGTTAAAAAGAAAGTTATGAAGATGTATACGGATCCAAAAAGAATTCATAAGGATGATCCGGGACAAGTTGAGGGCAATGTTGTTTTTGTCTATCACGATGCTTTCAATCCAAACAAAAAAGAGGTTGAAGAATTTAAGAAATTATATAGAGAAGGGAAAATTGGCGACGTTGAAATAAAAGAAAGACTGATAGTAGTTTTAAATGAATTCTTAGATCCAATTAGAAAAAGAAGAGCAGAGTATGCTTCTAATATGGGAGCAGTTAAAAAAATTCTCTTAGACGGAATTGCTCGCGGCCGCGAAGTTGCGGGCGTTACTCTAAAAGAAGTTAAGCAAGCGATGAAGATAAATTATTTCTAGCCTTTTTGTCATTATCCGACTTGATCGGATAATCCAGCTTTTTTTATTAATTTATTCATTAAATGGAAATTGAAAATTAATTAATTGTAAATTTTGTATTATTGTTATGGCTTTCATAAAAGTAAAAGAAGATTTCGTCTGCGAAAATTGCAAAACCGAAGTTAAAGGAAATGGTTACACTAACCATTGCCCAGTTTGTTTATATTCAAAACATGTTGATGTCGATCCGGGAGATCGTCTTTCAAAATGTGGGGGACTAATGAAGCCAATGGGCTTGCCTCATAATAATTTTAGAGATATTTCTTCTGAAGTTCGAGTGAAGCGAAGTCAAAAAAATTCAGCATATCCAGAGGATCTGGTTAATTTTTTTGACAAAGCTGGAGCCGAAATTAAGAAAAAAGAGCCGAAAGATTATTATGAGACAAGCCCAATTAAATACCAAACAAAAAATGGCGAAACTTCTGTAATCCAAGAATGTCTCAAATGCGGCCATAAAAAGAAAAACAAACTAAGCCCAGAAGATAAAATTATAAATATTTAAAAAAACCATGCCCAATGTTTTTGGCGGAAACTCATATACTCCAGTTAAGATATCTTTTAAGGAAATAGAATCTTATAAGAAAACCCATTCAGAAATCCAAGTCATAGACAGATATGAAGAACTTTTAGAGGAAATATTTCTTTTGAGAAATGCAAAATATAAATTCGATAAAAATTATTCAGCTCCTTTTAAAGAATTCATAAAAACCTTCGGCAATTTAGAAAATCTTGGAAATTGGTTTTATTTCCCATGGATTAATTCCATCATTCATTTCCTCCCAGAAGAAATGCACTTCGAAATGCGCACCGGAAGAAACAAGAATTTAATTACCAAAGAAGAACAGGAAAAATACTACAATTCCAGAGTCGGAATTTTAGGCATGTCTGTCGGCAGCCACGTTGCCATGACTCTCGCCATGACTGGCGGCGCCAAAACAATTAAAATTGCAGATTTTGATATTCTCTCCGGTTCAAATTTAAACAGAATCAGAACTGGATACCACAATATAGGTGTTCCAAAGGTTCACATAGTGGCACGAGACATTTATCTCATAAATCCATATGCCAATGTTAAGGCGTACCCAGAAGGATTAACTCCAGCCAATATGGAAGATTTTTTAAACGGCGAGGGAAAATTAGATTGCTTAGTCGAAGAAATGGACAATCCTTTTTTGAAATTAAAAGTCAGGGAAGTTGCCAGATCTATTGGTATCCCAGTAATTATGGGAACTGACAACGGAGACAATATTATTATTGATATTGAGCGTTTCGATCTTAAAAAATCAACCAAAATTTTCAATGGAATCATAGGGAATTTGAAAGCGGAAGACTTTGCCAAAGCCACTCCACAGGAAATCCCAAAACTAATAGCCAAACTTGCCGGCGCAAACTTAGCTCCAATTAGAATGCTTCATTCAGTTATGGAAGTTGGTAAAACTCTATATTCTTTCCCACAGCTTGGTACAGCTGCCAACCTTTGCGGATCAGTTCTTTCATATTTAGTTCGCAAGATAATTTTGGGCGGTAAAAATATAAAATCGGGGAGACTCGAGGTTAATCTGAATTCAATTTTTGAATCAGACTATTTTTCAGCCAAAGAAAAATCTTATCGCAAGAAAGAATTTGAGAAATTCATTAAGGGACCGAAGAAGTAATATTTATTGGCAATCTGTTAATTGTCGGTTAGTTATTCTTTCTGCTATAATTTATAGCAATATGAAATTTCTAAAAATTTCTCTAATTGTTTTTGTTCTAACAACTTTTAGCTTTGCGCCTACAAAAGCAGCTTTTAGAGAACCTACCTCTGATTTAGACTTCGTCTCTGCTCCGGTGACACCTCTTCCTCCAGGCCAA
>SIBX01000032.1 GCA_009694925.1 Minisyncoccota bacterium | reverse complement strand
TGCATCTCATCCGAACCGAGTTCGGGGAGGTGCATGACAACTCGAGCGATGAAATCGTTGATCTGGCTCATGGCGCTATTTCCTTTCGGTTTTCGCCATTGTCTTCAGTTTCCCTTGAGGACGAAGGGGTTGTGACAACTAGTCACAGCTTTAAAAACTCGTTTTTTCACTGGATTATCGGGTCCTGGCCCGATAATGACAAAGATTATAAATTCTTAAAGCTATGACTATGTCGTCTTTGATTCTTAATGTGCTATGTTAATTATAGCAGAAATAAAGCTATTCGTCAATAGCAATAGCCGATAACCCTTATTTTTAAAGCAATTTCTACTACCTGGCATATTCCACCGCCCTTAACTCCCTAATCACATTTACTTTTATCTCTCCAGGATATTTCATTTCTGTTTGAATTTTTGCGGCGATGTCACGAGCCATTTGTAAGGCTCTAAAATCATCAACTTTTTCTGGAACAACGAAAACTCTCATTTCCCTACCAGCAGAAAGCGCATATGAGGTACGAACCCCATCGAAGCTATTTACTATTCTTTCTAGGTCGTGCAATCGCTTAATGTAGGCCTCAACCGTGTCGCGCCTAGCTCCTGGTCTGGCAGCTGATAGAGCATCTGCTGCGCCGACTATAAATGATTCTGGAGTTGAATATGGATATTCTTCGTGATGGCTTTCCATGGCGCGGATCACCGCTTCTTCTATGCCGTATTTTTTTAAGATCTTTCTTCCAAGCTCAACATGAGTTCCTTCAACTTCATGACTAATGGCTTTACCAATATCATGCAAAAGCGCTCCCTTTTTAGCAATTTCAACATTAACTCCAAGCTCGGCAGCGATTATGCCAGAGATATGCGCCATTTCTATTGAGTGAACTAAAACATTCTGACCATAAGAGGTTCTAAAGTGAAGCCTACCTAAAAGCTGGACAATTTCTCTTGGGAGACCGACTATGCCGACTTCTAAGGCTGCCTCTTCTCCAATCTCAACCATTCTTTTATTTAATTCATTGGTTGCCTCTAAGACCTTTTCTTCTATTTTAGCTGGATGAATCCTGCCATCTTTAATAAGTTTTTCTAGGGTTACTTTGGCAATCTCTCTTCTTAAAGGATCGAAAGAAGATATGACCATGGTGTCTGGAGTTTCGTCTACAACCAATTCAATTCCCGTCAACCTTTCTAGGGTTCTAATATTTCTTCCTTCTTTGCCTATTATTTTTCCTTTCAATTCCTCGCTAGGAAGCTGAAAAACGGTAGTGGTTAAATCAGCTACGTGACTCCTTGAATATCTTTGAATAGCAGTGGTAATAATTTCAGAGGTTCTTTTTTCGATACTCTCTCTTTTATCTTTTTCTAGCCTCTGAATAATTCTTGGCAGTTCTTCCTTATATTCATTTTCAACTTTAGCGAAAAGTTCGCGTTTAGCATCTTCCTTGCTAAAACCGGCTATTTTTTCCAATTCTCCACTTAAAGATTTTTTAATAGAATCTACGTCTTTTTTAATTATCTCTATATTACTCATCTCTCCCTGTAAAATAACTTCTTTTCTGCTAATTTCTTTAATCTGTCTTTCTAGAGACTCTTCTTTGGCCTGAATTTTCATACCAAGTTTTTCAATGGCAATTGTTTTTTCGCGCTCATCATTTCTTAAGGCCTCTAAAGAATCTTTTTCAGCTTCTAAAATTGCCCTGGCTTTTTCCTTGGCTTCTAGAAATATCTTTTCTGCCTCCAAGCTAGCAGATGCCTGCTTTAGCTTTAATTCCCCCTCTATGACGCTAATTCTTTGCTTAGTTAGAAATCTTGGAATAAAGTAACCTAAAATCGCGCCAACCACCAAAATGGCGACCTCTAAAAGAGTGTTTGAATTCATATTTATTTTTTGCTCTTAAGTTTTCCCAATGTATCAAGAAAAATATCAAACTCAAGAGATATATATTAATTAGTAATACAAAATCGATCATGTTTTTATATTACAATAATTTTGAAAAAAAGTATAGAATTTACGATGTTTTGATTAAAAATGATGATATAATAAAATCATGAAAAATACGCTAATTCTCTTGGTGGTAGATGGGTTTGGTATCGGTAGGAAAGATTTTACAAATCCTGTTGAAAAAGTACATCCGAAAAATATCAATTTCATAAAAAGCCATTTTTTATCCGGCTCTCTTCAAGCTTCTGGAATTGCAGTTGGACTTCCTTTTGGAGAAGAAGGAAATAGCGAAGTGGGCCACTTAACTTTGGGCTGCGGAAGAATCCCCGCCCAACACTTCCCTAAAATAAATTTGGCGATAAAAAATGGTGATTTTTTTAAAAACAAAACCCTGCTTTGCGCCACTAATCATGTTAGAAAAAATAAATCAGCTCTAAATTTGGCAGGACTTTTAACCGAAGGTAATGTTCACGCATCTTTAGAACACATAGAAGCGATTCTAAAAATGGCCAAAGATGAAAGGGTGGAAAAAGTAAATTTTCATCTATTTACGGATGGTAAAGATAGCGAGCCAAAATCTGCAATTAAACTAATAGACAAAATTGAGGGATTAATAAAAAAATATGAACTTGGTAAAATTGCATCTATTTCTGGAAGATATTATGCCTTAGACCGAGACGATCACTATGAAAGAACCGAAAAAACATATAGAGCTATGACTGGGCAAATTGCTCCAGAATTAAATTTTAGGGAAAAAATTAAAAAACATTATGAAAGAGAGCTTCCCGATGAGTATATAGAGCCAATGCTTATTGGCCCGGATCAAAACTTTGTAAAAGCTAACGATGCCTTAATATTCTTTGATTTTAGAGAAGATAGCATCAGGCAGCTTGCCGGTTCTTTTATTTTGAAAAATTTTGAAAAATTCCCAACCATAAGCCTGAATAATCTATACATAACGACTATGACAAATTATTCTGAAAAGTTTCTAATTGATCCAATATTCCAAAATGAAATAATAGATAACACTCTTGGAAAGGTTTTGTCTGATGCTGGAAAAGTTCAATTAAGAATTGCTGAAACCGAAAAATACGCGCACGTTACTTATTTTTTTGACGGATATAGAGACAAGCCCTTTGATGGTGAGTATAAGGTTCTAATACCTTCAAAAAGAGTTTTAAAAGTGGATGATGCCCCAGAAATGATGACTAGTGAAATTTCTTTAAGAATAATGGAATCTATTTCTGAAGGAGGTTTTGATTTTATATTGGCCAATTTCGCTAACCCCGACATTATGGCTCATACGGGAAACTTTGAGGCTGGAGTTAAGGCAGTAGAGGTGATTGATGAGGAGATTGGGAAAATAATGGATATGGTTTTAAAAAATAATGCGATGCTTATCATAACCTCTGATCATGGACACGTTGAGGAAATGTTGAATTCTTATACTGGAGAACGAGAAACAAAACATGTTTCTAATTTAGTGCCTTTTTATCTTGTGGGAGAAAAATTTAGAAGATTAAAAGAAAAAGAAGAGATAAGTACAATAGAAGATCAGGCGCTTGGATTTCTTTCTGATGTTGCCCCGACCATCTTGGAATTAATGGGAATCCCAAAACCAAAAGAGATGATGGGAATGAGCATACTTAAAATACTTCAATAATAATTTGATATAATAGATATATATGAAATTCATTTCGCATCTTATATTCCTTTTCTTAGTTAATTTAGGAGCGATATTATTAGTAGAAAAATTAACTCCACTTTTTGTTATTACCGGTGGAATTATTGAATTAGCTAAAATAACCGGAGCCTTGACGCTTATAAATTTAATATTAAAACCTATTATTAAGTTTTTGTTGTCGCCTATTATAATTTTAACCTTCGGATTGGCGACAGTTTTAATAAATCTAGGAATCCTGATTATGCTTGACTTTATGTTTCAATCCCTTACAATAACAGGTATCTACGGACTCATTTATTCAACGATAGTGATCGGACTTGTTAATTTTTTGATCAATTTTTCGGCACATCACTTGTTTAATAAATCTATATAAAAATGAATATAATAACGATTTTACAGGTTGCCATTTCGGCAATCATCATAGTCTTAATCTTACTACAGGAAAGAGGATCTGGAGCTTCGGGTCTTTTTGGAAATTCTGAAGCTGGATTTTATGAAACGAGAAGAGGAATAGAAAAATGGATTTTTATTGCCACTATAATATTGGTTGTTTTATTTGCTGGATTATCTATTCTGAATTTAATAAAATAAGTCTTAAGGTTGTATAATGGTGATTGTTTTTGATGGCTCGGCGATTTATTTTTGCTTAAATTAACTTTTACAACGATTGCCTGGAAAGAAAATTAATAATGTATTTAGATGCTTTTAAAATTTCATAAACTTTTTGACGCTTTAACTAAAAGCGAGAGGCAGATTTTTGAGGGCGCTTTAATGATTTTTTTAGTTGCATTTATTTTGAATGGAATTAATATTTTCTATAAAACAACAATCATTCGACCAATTGCAGGGGGTCAGTTCAATGAAGGAGTTATTGGCCAACCAACTAATTTAAATCCCATATTAACAACGAATAATGATGTGGACAGAGATTTAGTGGAATTTCTTTTTATGGATGCGGTAGCGATGCTTAAAGATTATAAAATATCAAATAGTGGCAAAACTTGGAATCTAGAGCTAAAAGATGGATTAAAGTGGAGCGATGGAGAAAAAATAAATGGCGATGATTTAATCTTCACCCTTAAAGCAATACAAAGCCCAGAGACAAGATCGCCAATGTTCCCTGCTTGGGACGGAATAATAGCCGAAAAGATAAATGATTTGGAAATTAAAATAAATTTAAAAACACCATATGCTTATTTTTTGGATAATTTAAAAAATTTAAAACTTATTCCTGAACATATATTCGGCAAAATACCTCTATCAAACTTGAGGCTTTCTGATTTTAATTTAGAACCGGTTTCCAGCGGGCCTTTTGCCTTTAAGGAATATACAAAAAGGAAGGATGGATTTATTAAGGAATATTCATTTGTTGAGAATAAAAATTTCAGCGGAAATCATCCTTTAATTCAAGAATTTAATTTTATTTTTTTTGCTGATATAAGAGAAGCTATAGAAGCTTTTAATAAAAAAGAGATTGATGGATTGGGCGGAATAACACCAGAAGAAGAGCAGGCAATACAAATAAATTATGAATTAAATGAACTGAGGCTGCCAAGATATTATTCATTATTTTTAAACCCATCTACATTTGCTCCATTCCAAGAAAAAGAAGTAAGGCGTGCAATTGATCTTTCAATAAATAAAGAAAGAATAATAAAAGAAGTTTTTTTAGGAAAAGCTAATCAAGTCGATGGACCAATAATGCCGGGAATGGAAGGTTATAAGCCTGGGCAAGTAGTCTTTGATATTGAACAAGCAAAAAAAATATTATCCGGAAACTCTTGGAAAGCCGGAGAAGACGGAATACTTCAAAAAACATTTGGAAGAGATGTTGTAAGCTTAAAATTTGAAATAGTTGTTCCCAATATAAGTTTTTTAAAAAAAACAGCCGAAATAATAAAAG
>SIBX01000002.1 GCA_009694925.1 Minisyncoccota bacterium | reverse complement strand
CTTTTAAGGGCTATATGGAATATAATAAAATTCCCGACTTTTTAAGAGACGCCTATGTGTTTGTGAGACCTTCTAGGTCGGAGGGATTGGGCAGTTCTTTCTTGGAGGCTATGGCTTTAGGGTTGCCGATTATTGCTCCTAGAGTTGGAGGAATAGCAGATTTTTTAAGAGATGGAGAAAATGGGCTAGAAATGATTCCAGAAGATGATGGTGATTTGGCTAATAAGTTGAGTTTAATACTGAGGGATGTAAATTTAAGAGAAGATTTATCTAGAAAGGCGTTTAAATATGTTTGGGGTAAATATGATTGGAATAATTTAAGAACAGAGATGAAAGATTTTATTTCTTCTTTAAGATAATAAATATGAAGTCAATTTTAATAGCAACGGGTATTTATCCACCAGAGTTAGGAGGTTCTGGAGAATATGCCAAAAAATTGGCTAGAATTTGGTCACTTGAAAAGAAATATAAAATTTCTGTTTTAACTTTTGCAGATAATTCAAATTCCTCACTCGAAGAAGGTTTCGAAGTATTCAGGATTTCTAGAAAATCTAAATTTAGACATTTAAATTATTTATTTGCATGTTTGAGGCTTGGTAAGAGATGTGATTCAATATTGGTTTTGGATAATTTTTCAGCCGCTTTTCCTTCGGCATTGGCTAATTTATTTTTAAGAAAGAAGATGATTCTCCGAAATGGAGGCGATTTTTTGTGGGAAAAAGCCGTGGAGTCTGGCGTTTACTTTGGAATTTTTAGAAAATATTATGAATCAAAATTATCCTTTAAAGAGAAATTTATAAAATTTTTAATAAATTTTTCTATGCTGAGGGCTCATAGAATAATTTTTTCTGGAGATTTTCAGAAACAAGTCTTTTTAAAAAATTATTCTATAGATGAGAATAAAACCTTAATTATTGGAAATCCTTATGATTTAAAAGTTAATTCTGGTATTTTAAAAATTAATACAGAAAAAGATAGGGTGATTATATATGCCGGAAGAATAATGAGATTAAAAAATCTAGATTTTGTAATTGATGTTTTTTTGAAATTTAAAGAAAATCATCCCGATTTTAAATTAAAGATATTGGGAGATGGTCCATATAGGGAAATCTTGGAATCTAGAATTAAAAATTTAGGAGGGGAGAGGGTTGGAATTATTATTGGGCCCGGTCTTTTGAAGGCTGACTTTTTAAATGAACTTAAAAAATCATATCTCTACATCTTGCCATCGCTATCTGATATGACTCCCAATTCTATCTTAGATTCTTTTTCTGTTGGCACTCCTTTTATTTCTACAAAAGAAACAGGGTTCCAATATCTTTTAGAAGGAAAAGCCAAAACATTTGATCCTTTTAATAGTCAGGAACTATTAGATATTTTTGAATATTTAGCGGTAGATAAGAATTATCAAGCTTATCAAAAAGCTCTAGAGGGTATAAAATATCAAGTATCTTGGAATGATTATTCTGAAAGCATATTGAAACTATTTAACTTATAAGAATGAAAGTATTAGTGTTGGGAACAGACAAAAACGCTTTTTTAAAGACTTCAGAGACTTTTTTGAGATTAAAAAAATATTCTGAATTAATATCTGAACTTCATATTATTATAAAGACAAAAAAAGAAGATTCTTTAGAATTTTTTAAGGATGGTAACCTATATTTATATCCAACTAAAAGTTACTTCAAGCTTGGTTTTTTATTCGGTTTTTACTTATTGGGAAAAAGTATTTTAAAAAATAGTAAAATTGACCTAATATCTTCACAAGATCCTTTTGAATGCGGCTTGATTGCTAATATTTTGGCTAAAAAATTTAAACTGCCGCTACATATCCAAATTCATACTGACTTTTTAAATCCATTATTTGTAAAATTATCATTTATAAATAGCCTTAGGGTTGTTTTGGGTAAATTGATTGTTAAAAGGGCTTCTGAAATAAGAGTTGTTTCAAATAGAATTAAATATTCCTTGATTAAGATTGGAATATCGGAAAATTTTATTACTGTATTGCCAATACTCACGGACTGGAGAAGAGAAAGGGATCAGAAATCGAGCTTTGATTTAAGACATAAATATAAAAATTATGACTATATAATTCTTATGGCTTCTAGGCTTGAAAGAGAAAAGGATTTTGGGTTAGCCATAAATATTGTGGATGAGATCTTAAAAAGCGGGGGGGTTTCTGGTAGTACTAAAATACTTCTTCTTGTTGTTGGAAGCGGTAGCGAGAGGGAGTTTATTTTAAAAAGATCTGCTGAAGTTGGGATTTCTTCAAATATTGCAATAGAGGAATGGGCGCAAGATTTAGCTCCTTATTATATTGGAGCGGATATATTATTATTAACCTCTTTTTATGAGGGATTTGGGAGAACTATGATTGAGGCTATGTCTTTAGGTTGTCCAGTTGTGTCTGTGGACTGTGGTGTTGCCGGTGAAATTGGTGCCGAAATAATTCCAAGAGATTCACAAATTGCCTCTAAAATTATCATTTCTAAGTTAAAAGAACACAAGAGAGTTAATAATTTTGATAGTTTTTATAAAATATCAGAACCAGATTATTTAAAGAAATATTACAATTCTTGGGTAAGCGCGCTTAAGGTTTTTAAGTAAAATAAATATGAATATTTTTAAAAATACTAAAATATTTAAGTTTATTGTGTCTGGGTTTTTGGCTTATTCAGTTGAGCTTTTAATTTTTAAATTTATTTTAGAAGAATTTAGGGTTTGGTATCTTGTGGCAAGCTCAATTGCTTTAGTGTTGTCTTTTTTTGTTAGTTTCAGTTTGCAGAAATTTTGGACATTTAAACACAAAGAAACCGTTCATATGAAAGGGGAGATACTTATGTATCTTGGGGTTGTGATTATAAATCTTATTTTAAACGCCGTATTGTTCTATTTATTTGTAGAGTTTTTTAATCTCCCGTCTTTGTTGGGCAGATTTTTTGATATTGGAATTTTGAAGGGTTTTTTCCATGAAAGATCTTATGAATTAGTCCTTACTCAGACCATGACAGCAGTATTAGTTGGTCTTTGGAATTTTTGGTTTTATAAGAAAATTATTTTCAAAGACCATAAGATGGGAGTTAAAAAACTTCTTTTCATAACACAAATATTAGATAATAAGCATACAAATTTGGGTTTTGTTGAGGGATGGCTTTCTGATTTTGCAAAAAACTTCGATAACGTGAAGGTGATCTGTCTCTATGAAGGAGAGTATAATTTGCCTAAAAATGTAGAAGTTTTCTCTTTAGGAAAGGAAAGCGCAGTATCTAGGATAAAATATTTAAAGAATTTTTATAAATATATCTTTAGTTTGAGGAATGATTATGATGCTGTTTTTGTTCATATGAATTCGGTTTATCTTATGTTGGGAGGGCCGCTCTGGCTAATTCTTAGAAAGAAAGTATATTTGTGGTATATTCATACATATTGTGATAAATATTTAAGATTAGGAATGTTTTTTGTAACCAAGGTATTTTCTGCATTTAAGACATCTTTTCCTATTAGAACAAATAAACTTGAAGCAGTCGGGCACGGCATTAATACGGATTTATTTAATTTTTCTGTTAAGAATAGTATTAGACAGAGAATAAATTTTCTAATGGTTAGCAGGATAGCTAAGGTTAAGAATCTGGATTCTGCTTTTTCTGGTTTGCGGCAGCTTAATAGACAGGGGATAAGATCCAAGTCTTTAGTGATTAGTTCTGCTGGAATAACTTTTTTAGGCTACGAGAAGAAGTTGAAAGAAGATTTTTCAGATATGATCATGAATGGAGGGATTGAATTTGGAAATTCAGTAAAAAATATTGAGATGCCCGATATTTATCGCGATAGCGATGTTTTGGTAAATCTTACCGATGTTGGCAATATAGATAAGGTGGTATTTGAGGCTATGGCTTGCGGTTGTCTCCTTATCACTTCAAACCCTGAATTTAGAGGTATTGTCCCAGATAAATTTATAGTCTCGCCAAAAGATGTTGATGCTGTGGTTTTTGCAATGAAAGAGATTTTAGCGATGAAAGATGCTGATAAGAGCTATTTAAGGAGTAAATATAGAGAATATGTTAAGTTAAATCATAGTTTGGAAAATCTTCCAAAGAAGATTTATAAAATTATGAATCAATAAAATGCATCAAGAAGCAGTTTCTGAAAATCATTATAATTTCTCAAAATATGTTTTTTTGGGAAGATGGGTTAGTTATTGGTACCAAATAAAAGAGGTATTGGATTTAAGGCCTAATTCTTTATTGGTTGTTGGCGCCGGAGATGAGGTGGTTTTTGATGTTATCTCAAAATATGTAAAAAATATAAAAACTATAGATATAGACGAGAGGCTTAATCCAGATATTGTTGGTTCTGTAACTAGTATGCCAATAGAAAAAGATTCTTTTGATTTAGTTTTGGT
The DNA here is from genome assembly GCA_009694925.1 of Minisyncoccota bacterium. Lineage (GTDB taxonomy): Bacteria > Patescibacteriota > Minisyncoccia > UBA6257 > 1-14-0-10-40-38 > SIBX01. The sequence goes on along the minus strand of SIBX01000002.1, from coordinate 26,138 downwards.
GGCAGAAGTCTTGGAGCATCTTCCTTTTGAGGAGTTTGAAAAATGTATTTTAGAAATATCCAGAGTTTCAAGAAAATATGCAGTCATTTCTTTGCCTCACTTTGGTCCACCATTGAAATTTAGTTTCAAACTTCCGTTTTTAAAAGAATTTTTTATATCTTTAAGATTGCCACTATATCATCCAAAGCATAAATTTAATGGACAACACTATTGGGAGATGGGGAAGATGGGTTTTCCGCCAAAATTAATTAAAGAAAAAATATTAGCTAGGTTTAAGATTTTAAAAGAATTTGTGCCTTATGAAAACCAATACCATCATTTTTTTGTTTTAGAAAAGAATAATTTATAAATTAATGACTATGAAAAAAAGTACTGATTGGGGACACGTTGCAAAATGGTATGACGACGTTATTGATTCTGATAATAGTTATCAGAAGACTTTAATATTGCCAAATTTATTGAGATTGCTCGAATTGAAGCCGGGAGAGGCCTTGCTAGATGTAGGATCAGGATCAGGATTTTTTTCAAAAGAATTCGCTAAATTGGGAGTTAAGGTTTTTGGAATAGAACCTTCTCTGGAATTAATAAAGATAGCAGAAGAGAAAAAAACTGAAATTTCTAATCCTTTATTTGTTAAGGGTAGGGCCGATGACTTAGGACAATTTAAAGACAAAACTTTTGATAAGGCTATTTTTATTTTATCTCTGCAAAATATAAAAGAATTTGGAGAGGCGATAATGGAAGCCGGGAGGGTTTTGAAAAAAGGGGGATTAATTTGTGTCGTATTAAATCATCCAGCTTTTAGGATACCTAAGCAGTCAAGTTGGGGATGGGATGAGGAGCAAAACAGACAATATAGAAGAGTTGATGAGTATCTGGGAGAGTTTACGCAAAAAATAGAGATGCATCCAGGAGATAATAAAAACATAGTTACATTTTCTTTCCATAGACCAATTCAGTCTTATATTAAAGCGTTAAAAAAGGGAGGATTTTTAGTCTCTCGTTTTGAGGAATGGAATTCAGGCCGCATTAGCGAGCCAGGGAAGAGAGCGGAAGAAGAAAATAGGATCAGAAAAGAAATACCAATGTTTCTGTTTGTCGAGGGAATAAAGCAATAAATTAAATATCAAAAATCAGTCCGCCAATTGGCGGACTGATTTTTGATATTTAATTTACGGTAATTGTTCCTGTAATTTTTGGGGAGAGATGGTCGTGCATTTTCCAAGAGCCAGATTTTTCGAATTTGAATTCCCATAATGATCCTGGGGAAATTGGTCTTCTTGGATCAAATTCCGGATAAATTTCATGAGTCGGATGAGTGTTAGATGCTGGCCAATGAGCATTGCTACCATTATTTATGAAGACGATGATATCTCCTTTATTAATTGATATAGAAGATGGAGAAAAACTATTGTCCGTCATGCTGATTGTAGTTTTTTTAGAAGTTGACGTGGTGGTCGTGGTTATGGATGGAGTTTGTGTGTCGGTCGGTTGAATTGTTGTTTTATTTTGTATCTTTATTGTTGGTTGTTTAGCTGTTTCTTGGTTATCATTTTCTGGAAGCCCAGAAGAAGGCAGGTTAACTTGGTTATTTGAAATAGGAGCCGTCTTACTTTCTGTCTCAGTGGAAGACTCTTTGTATTTTGAGATAAAACTTCCACCGATAATCGCTATGGCTACTGCTATTAATAAGAGGAGAGATTTTAGTTTCATGAATTTTTGACTATTTTTTAATTAATCTAAGTATACTATAATTTACTTAATATGTTTATTAAAAAAATTGCTATTTTAGTATTTTCTTTATCCCTTATTTTCGCGACATTTTCAGTTTCTAGGGCTAGTTTTAACTATGCAGATAATAACCGTTATCAGCCGACGATTGTTTTGAGCGGAGATCTTGATAGTAATAGTTTTTTCATGGCTGGTTGGGGAAGTAAATTCAAAAAAGCTTTCAAGAAAGTTGTTGATAAGGTTAAGAAAATCACATTTGAAAAACCAAAAGATTCGGTTGGAGATATTGTGGATGGTGCTAAAAAAATTCATGAAATAAATGAAGATATTCACACTGGTGATCCAAGAGATCGCTTTGGTAATTTAAAAGAAGATATTAAAGATGACGCTAAAGATGTTAAAGACAGGACTAAGGAAATTGGTGGCGACGTAAAAGATGTTTTTAAAGATAGTCATGGCGCTGTTTTTATAGATGACGGCGGTGATTCAGATGGCGCTTCGGGTGGTGGCGATGGTGGAACTAGTACGCCATCAGTTGTAGATCCAGATCGAGATAATCCCCAAACGGATCCATGTTTTGGACTATCTGGTCCAACACTAGATTCTTGCAGAGATGATATTTCTAATTCTTTTCAGGGCAACAATCCAGTAAACCCGCCTTTGGGCGTTGATTCTCCGGCAACCCAAGATTCACTTTTGACTAATCCTTTTGAAGATTTAGAAAAGAAGATGAAAGATGTTAAGGCGCAGATTTTAAATTCTTTCTCTTCTTTTGGAGAGGTAAAGCAAGAAAGAATTTCTAAGCTTACTGTATTAGTCGGCGAAAGGAGGGCTAGCGATATTGATTTAGGAATTCAAAATATTACTGGGAAATTTTCAAATCTTTTGTCGAGAATAATAGATTTTAATTCAAATATTACTAGGGGTTCAAAAGATTTCTTTGCTAGTAATCCGAATCCTGCAACAGAGAAAGATGTTGTTCTTAAATTAAGATTTGCTTTTGAACAGATAAAAAATTCCAACTCTTTAATAGATCGTTTAAGGGAAGTGTATTTGGATATTATTAAGGCAGAGTCAGAAAAGGATTTACAGATAAGATATGAGAAGAATTTAAAACCGTTATTTATTCAAACCTCAACTTCGATTAAGGATACATATTTTTATATAGAGAAGATTGCTAAAATGATGAGAGAGATTAGCAAGAATAAATAGTTTAATTTCTTTTTCAACTATGTGGACTCGAGGAGAAGTTCACGTTGTCGCTTTGCTCCTCTTTTAAAACCCTCGGTTTTGAAGATTTTCCTACATGGGGAACTACAGTTTCCCGACCCCTTCCCAAGTTCAATTCTTTTTAATATTGTGGACCCGAGGAGAATTGAACTCCTACCTCGTCAATGCGAATGACGCGTAATGCCATTTTACTACGGGCCCTTTTTAGTTACTATAAGATTGTATTATTTGGTGTCTTTTTATTCAACTAAGTATTGTTTTTAAGTGTTGTCATATTTAAATAGTTACATCTTTCTGTTATGATGGGTTTAATTAATTAGTAAGTCGTATTTATAATTTAAAAAATCAAATGAAGAGAATCTTAAAAATTAGCGCCGTGTTATTTTCCTTAATTATCATTTATCCTTCGATATTATTAGCCGAAGAAATTAAGCCAGTATCTGTTGGTGAGATAAAACCAATAAGAGAGGGCGATTTTAAGACGTTAAAAGCATTTAAAGCTTCTGAAGGATCAGTTAAGTCATTGGGCGCTCCAGAAATGAAAAAAGGAGAAATTGGAAATGATGCTAGGGAATTAAGAGGAGATAAAAAAGAAATAAGATCAGATATTAAAGATATAAGAGGAGCTACAAATCTAGGAGACAGAAAAGATGCAGTTAGGGGAGACGTTAGAAAATTCAGAGGGGATAGGAAGTCTATGATGGAAGATATTCAAGAAAGAATGAAACTTGGAGATAAGGATCGTATGGAGAGAATGAGAGGAGAAAGAGAAGAGTTTGAAAATAGAATGGAGGCTAAAAAAGAAGAATTTAAAAATAAGTTTGAAGAAAGAAAAAGCAACTTAGAAGGAAAATTGAAGGCTGAATTTGGAGATAAGGCCAAGGAAAAATCCGAAAACATTTCCAAGTCTGTTGATAATGCTTTGGCGAACTTTACAAAGCACATCGAAAAATTAAACGAAATATCGTCTAGGATAGAAGCTGAATTAAATAGTTTATCGGCTTCTGGAAAAGATGTTACCGCTCTTTCTGCGTCTTTGGTGGATGCAAAAGTAAATGTTGTAGCTGCGGAAACCGCCTTAACTGAATTTCAGTCTGCATATCAGGCCATGACTTTGGCGACAGATCCAAAATTAGCATTTCCAGCATTTAAAGATGCCGGAGAAAAAGTTGCTGATGCTATAAGGACAGCGCATAAGGGATTGGTGGATATAATTCCTCAAATAAGGGCATTGAATGGTGAGCCAACAGAAACGAGCAACCAACCAGTTGAAACTCAAAATACAAATCAATAATTATAAAAATAAATTATAGAAAAATATGGAACCACAAAAGAAGTCTGGAGGATTATGGATTATTTTAGCGGTAATTGTTCTTGGAGGATTAGTGTATATGTTTATAGGAAGCTCTAAAAATCAGACCGCAACAGATGATTCTCAAAATAAAGTTTCTAACACTGCCAGCGCAGAAAATGATTTAAAGGCACTTGATACTTCTAGTCTAGAAAATGAATTGGGAAATATAGAAAAAGAACTTAAATAAGAATTAATTTTCTTATTATATAAAAAGAATCAGCCAAAATAGCTGGTTCTTTTTATTAACATACTAATTTAAATCAAAAGAGCTATACTTATAGAATAAGTAATATTATTAATGGGTCGCGTTTAAATTATAAAAATATATGGTTTTACAAAATTGGATCGAGGCGTTAACCACTTCATTCTATAATCTCTGGCTTAGAGTGGCTGGTTTTTTGCCTTCTTTGGTTGGTGCATTAGTAACGATAGTTGTTGGTATAATAGTCGCAGCTGCTTTAGAAAAGTTAGTCGAAAGAATAGTTTTTTATCTAAAGCTAGATAATATATTAAAGCAGGTTGGAATGGAGGGCTTTATGCAGAGAGGAAATATGAAGCTTAATTCTGGAAATTTTTTAGGAAGAATAGTCTATTGGTTTTTCATTCTAGTATTCTTCTTGGCGGCTTCTGATATATTAGGATTTACTGCTTTATCAGGATTCATTCAGGGAGTATTAAGCTATATCCCAAATGTAATTGTTGCTTCATTAATACTTTTAGCTGCAATGGTTGCGGCAAAATTTGTTAAGCATCTCGTAAGAGCTTCAGTGATGGGGGTTAAGATGCACTCCGGAAGAACCTTAGGAGAGGTTGCTTGGTGGGGAGTTGTAGTCTTCGGATTTTTAGCAGCATTGTCCCAGCTTGGAGTTGCTGTTCAGATTATTAATACTTTAATAACTGGACTAGTTGCAATGCTTGCCATAGCTGGTGGATTAGCCTTTGGATTGGGTGGTAAAGATCATGCTGATAAATGGATTTCAAAATTGAAGGATGAGTTTGATAATCATTCTTAATTTAAGAAATGTATTGACGAAATCCCCGGTTAAAACCGGGGATTTTTAGTTTATTAATAGATATTTGAATGTGGACAACTTTATTGCTTGACAACAAAGCTTCTATGGATATACTTATCCTTACTACTAATAGATGTTAATTTTACATATAAATATCAGCCTTTTTAAGCGGTCCTAATTTGCTTTTTATTTCGCCCTTATAAAAAAGCCGCTTAAATAGCGGTTTTTGTTTTTTAACTTACCGAATCTGAGAAGGAAAGAGCTTAGAATCGGGCAGTCAAGAAAGAAAACGATTAAACGAAAGAACATTGATAATTTAATAAGTTGATTTTCAAGAGAGTAAAGTAATATATTGTGTAGAAATACACAGGTACAAAAAAGAGCATTTTAAGTAGAATGAAGACAACAAGTCATTTGTGAAATTACTTTAAGTAGCGGAAGATAATGTATTTTCCGTTACGAGAAATATATATGTGGTTAATAAGGGCGTATGGTGGATGCCTTGGCACTGCACGGCGATGAAGGACGCGGCGTAGCTGCGATATGCCTCGGGGAGATGTTTAGCAATCTTTGATCCGGGGATCTCCGAATGGGAAAACCTAATTTAGTAGACCTAAATTGCTTACATGGGCAATCCTTATGTAAGAGCACACCCGCTGAAGTGAAACATCTCAGTAAGCGGTGGAAAAGAAAACGAATGTTATTTCCTTAGTAGCGGCGAGCGAAGAGGAAAGAGCCTAAACTTAATTTTTTCGCAAGAGAATTTTGAGGGTTGTAAGATAGAGACATTTTAAGTTTTAAGATCTGGCGTTCGAAGTAAAATTCGAGATGCAGCTAGATCTTAGAACTTGATAAAGATTTATAAATTTGCTTCTTAGTCGAATGAGCTGGAAAGCTCAGCCAAAGAAAGTGATAGCCTTGTAGACGAAAGGAACGCAAAATCTTGTTTTTATTCTTGAGTACTTCGAGGCAAAAAAACCTTGAAGGAATCCGCCGGGACTATCCGGCAAGGCTAAATACGTGCGGCGACCGATAGTGAACAAGTACCGCGAGGGAAAGGTGAAAAGCACCCCGGAAGGGGGATGAAATAGTATCTGAAACCATATGCCTACAAGGAACGGGGGCCTGAAGTTTGTCTTCGGACAAGCCGGGTGACCGTGTGCCTATTGAAGAATGAGCCAACGAGTTTATGGAAACTGCAAGTCTAATTTCGAATAATCGAAAGAAGGCGTAGGGAAACCGAGTCTTAATAGGGCGACAATACAAGCAGTTTTCGTAAGACCCGAAGCCAGTGCGAGCTTACCCAGAACAGGATGAACCTTGAGTAATATCAAGGGGAGGTCCGAACCAGTGGGTTGTTCAAAACCTTTGGATGATTTTGGGTAAGAAGTGAAAAGCTAATCGAGCCTGGTAATAGCTGGTTCTCTCCGAAATAGCTTTAGGGCTAGCGCGAAACATTAATGCAGAAGGGGTAGAGCTACTGGTTCGGAAGTATAGGTAGAAATACCAGCTTCTGAGTCAAACTCCGAATACTTCTGCAAATCGGTTTCGTAGTTAGAATATGGGGGCAAAGCTCCATGTTCGCAAGGGAAACAGCCCAGACCGCCATCTAAGGTCCCTAAATTCACGCTAAGTGTTAAAGGTAGTCGTGTGTCATTGACAGGCAGGAGGTTGGCTTAGAGGTAGCCATCCTTTAAAGAGTGTGTAACAACTCACTGCTCGAATCCCGTTCGCGGGAGTGATATGCGGCGCCGAAAATATACCGGGGCTAAGCGTGATACCGAAGCTGCGGATGTCGATGTTTTGCACTGGGAATGTCAAAATGTAAGACCATTTTTTTGGTTTTATTATTGGGATTTCTAGTGCAGATCATTGGCGTGGTAGGAGAGCGCTTTGTATGCGACGAAGGAGGATCCGCGAGGGCCTCTGGAGTGTACAGAGGTGAGAATGTTGGTATGAGTAACCACATACACAATGAGAAATTGTGTCCCCGAAAATCCAAGGTTTCCGTGGCAATGACAATCAACCACGGGTTAGGCGATCCTAAGGCGATGGATAGATCCGTAGCTGACCAGGGAAGCCGGTTAATATTCCGGCCCGTCTGACGTATTCGATGGGGTGACGGAGGAAAAAAGATTTAGCGCCTTAATGGTTTGGCGTCGTGAGTCAATCAGACTTGTTTGTGAGGCAAATCCCGCAAACTTCCTTTAATGGAGAGAGTCGGAGACTTCCGTAAGATAAGGAATTTACCTTATTAATTAGATTGAAGAGCCTTCCGAGAAAAACCTCTAAGTTATGTACGTTAGACATCGTACCGTAAACCGACACAGGTGGGTGAGGCGAGAAGCCTCAGGGGAACGAGTGACTTGCCGCTAAGGAACTCGGCAAAAAAGCGGCCGTAAGTTCGCAATAAGGCCTGCCTTATTTGTGCGTAGCACAAGGCAATCCTTAATTATTTATTTTATAAGTAATTTTTTTAGGATTTTCTTGTGCTACGTATAAATGAGGCCGCAGCTAAAGTATTCTCTGGCGACTGTTTACCAAAAACACAGCTCCCTGCTAACTCGCAAGAGGATGTATAGGGGGTGACACTTGACCGATGCGGGAAGGTTAACGGTGGGGGTAGTTTCAACGCAAGTTGGAATGGCTCACCGCCCGAAGCCCCCGTCAATGTCGGCGGTAACTATAACCGTCCAAAGGTAGCGCAATTCCTTTTCGGGTAAGTTCCGAAGCGCACGAATAGTGTAACGACTGGAGAACTGTCTCAGCGGCAAGCTCGGTGAAAATGCGATTCCCGTGAAGACGCGGGGTACCTGCAGCAAGACGAAAAGACCCCGGAAGCTTTACTGTAGCTTGATATTGGCTTTAAGATTTTGATGCGTAGTGTAGTGGGTAGAGGTTGATGGGTAGATTTTGGTTTATCCGGACTCGACAATGAAACACCCATCTTTAAAATTTTAAATTCTAACCTTGTAGGTAAAAACTATAGGAGACAGTGTCTGGTGGGCAGTTTTAATGGGGCGTTATCCTCCTAAAATGTAGCGGAGGAGTTTATTAAGGTTGGCTTGGTGCGGATGGAAATCGCACTTGACGTGTAAAGGCAAAAGCCAGCTTAACTGCGAGACCTACAAGTCGAGCAGATGCGAAAGCAGAACTTAGTGACCCGACGGCTTCTTAATAGAAAGGCCGAAGACAACGGCTAAAAGTTACTCCGGGGATAACAGGCTGGTTTCGTCCGAGCGCTCCTAGCGACGACGAAGCTCGGCACCTCGATGTCGGCTCTCCCTAGCGCCCCGCTGAAGAAGGTGGGAAGCGTATGGCTGTTCGCCATTTAAAAGGGAACGTGAGCTGGGTTCAAACCGTCGTGAGACAGGTTGGTCTCTATCTGTTGCAGGCGTAAGGCTCTTGAGGGTAGTCGATCCTAGTACGAGAGGACCGGATTGAACGGACCGCTGGTCTGTCAGCTGTCATACCAATGGCAATGCTGAGTAGCTACGTCCGGAAGGGATAAGCGCTGAAAGCATCTAAGCACGAAGCCTAACCCAAGATTATGAGCCAGTTAGCCGCAAGGCTAACGACGATTCGTAGAAGACTACTACGTTGATAGGCTCTCGGTGTACGCACAGTAATGTGTTTAGCCAAGGAGTACTAATAATCGTGATCTAACCACAAAATATTTTTCGTAACGGAAAACACGTTATATATCTTTGAAATACTAAATTCAATTTTATCGCTTTTTTATTAATTTCGGCTGTGGCATTATAGAAAAATTTTAACAGATTCTTAATCGAATATGTCTCAATTTTTCTATTTCGCCTCGCCTGAAATTAACTAAAAAATCGATTTAAAATGAATTTAGTAATTCAAAGCATGAATGATTTGTGCCTAGAGTTTCTATATATTTATTTTATTAACGTTTCTGGATTTTTATCTGCTGGTGTTTTGTTTATACGTGACCCACCCGATCCCTTTCCGAACTCGGAAGTGAAACCGTATAAAGCTGATGATACTTGCTGCTTTGGTGGTCGGGAAAGTAGGCTATGCCGGCAGTTAAAAATTCAGAAGCGCGAAAGTATTGAAGATCAACTTATTAAGTTATGAATGTTTTGACTCCAGAAAAAACACGAGTTTAATGCTCGTGTTTTTTGTTAGGAATCTATTGTTTGGGTTAAAATAACCCTTATTTTATTGGATTTCTATCTATGTTGACAATATAAATATACTATGATGTCCTATAAGGTAGCACTCGCAACTTGTCCTTCACAAATCAAAACTATGAGAAAGGAAATCTTGAATGATCTCTCAATGGATCAACGCTAACGATCACTGGTTTAATTCACTTTCGATTGGGGTGTTTCTGACGATGTTTGTTTGCTATCCAATCCTGGTTTGGCGAAAAGGATATCGTCAGTCGGCGGCATATTGGCTGAGTCCTGTTGATTTCTCAGGTCCGGGTGAATGCTATGCTTCACTGAGTATGAAGCCTGAGTTGCCGAAGAACCAATGGATGTGTCTGTTGGCGCATTTGATTGGTTTGTTTCATGCATTCATCTTTGGCGCTTTGGTTACGAACTTCGTACTCACCATTCCTTTCTTGTTGTTTGGCTGGGATGGAACGCTTCACAACTGAATTGAAAATCTTCCTGTGTATCATGTGGTGCACAGGAAGATTTTAATTTAGGAATCAAATTCCAAATAGAAAAGATATAAAATAAATGTTAGAATTTAAGCCAAATGAAACGATTTTTTAAGCAATTTATTTACGGAGCTTTTTTTCTTTCAATTTGGTTCGTAATAGGTTTTTTATTTTGGCAAACCTTTTTAAGACCAGCTCCAAGTTGCACAAATAATTATAAGGATAGCGGAGAGGAGGGAATTGATTGTGGAGGAAGCTGTGCTCCTTGTGCGCTTCAGACTTTGAAACCTTTAAAATCTAGTGGAGTTGAGATTGTTTATGGAGATGGATACAAATCAGCTGTTTTTGATGTTATTAATCCCAATTTAGACTGGGGAGCTCAAAGTTTTCTCTATGAAGTGGATTTTTTAAATCCAGACAATTCTTTAGCTGGTAGCGTCTCGGGTGAATCTTTTATTTATCCTGGAGAAGTTAAAAAGTTGGTGAATTTTGGGATAAAATTTGAAACTAAAAATATCATAAAGACAGAAGTTAAATTTTCTGATTTTTCGTGGAAAAATATAAGCGGATTTTATTCTCCAAAAACGAGCATGAGAGAAGTAAATTATGATTTTAATGAAGTAGCTAAAAAAATTAAAATAAGTGGCATTTTAACTAATAATGAGTTTAGTAATATTTCTAAATCAGAAATATTAGTTACAATTGAAAATAATTTAGGTATTCTATCTGGTGCTTCGCAAACTTCAATAGATAATATTCCTCAGTTTGAAGAGAGAGAATTCTTAATAATGATTCCTGTATTAGATTTTAAAAATATTGATAGAGACTCTATTAGAATATCGGTTTCTTCTAAAAGGTAATATAGTAGGGTAGAATGTTCCATGTGAACATATTTTCTTTTTTTAAAAGGCAAGACTGGGTTTTAAATTCAGCAATTTTGTTTTTATCTGGCGCAAGTCTTATTCAATTATTGAGTATTTCTCAGGGGCTTTTTTATCAGCAGCTAGTCTGGGTTTTGCTATCTTTTTTTATAATATTTTTTTTATCAGCAATAGATTGGAGAGCAATTTCTAATTACAGATGGCTCGTTTTCGGAATTTATTTATTTAGCACTCTTCTTTTGTGTTTAACTTTTTTTGCTCCAATAGTAAGAGAGTCCAGAGGATGGATTGATATAGGCTTTTTTAGATTTCAACCTTCGGAACTTACTAAAATTTCATTGATAATAATTTTTGCTTATTTTTTTGGAAAAAGGCATGTTGGTATAGCTAATTTCTCAGTAATAGGCATTAGTTTAATATATTTAGCTATTCCAGCTCTTATAGTTTTTAAAGAGCCAGACTGGGGGTCGGCGATGGTTTTAATTTCAATCTGGATAACTTTTTTATTAGTAGGCGGGCTACCTTTTAAAAAAATAATATTAGGAGGTTTTGTTCTTTTGGTTTTGGGGATTTTCTCTTGGTTTTTTTTGTTTAAAGATTATCAGAAAGAGAGAATTATTGGTTTTTTGAATCCAAGCTATGATATTTTGGGAATTAATTACAGTACTAACCAGGCAAAAATTGCAGTTGGATCTGCTGGGTTTTTTGGGAAGGGATTTTCACAGGGGACACAAACGCATTTGGGTTTTTTAACAGAGCCTTCAACGGATTTTATTTTTTCTTCTTTTGTTGAAGAGTGGGGTCTTTTCGGCGGAATTTTGATTTTGTTGGCTTTTGCGGTTATTATTTATAGAATCTTAATTATAAGCTTGAAGACTCAGGGAAATTTTTTGAAATTACTCACCCTAGCATCCGCAAGTTTGTTATTGGTTGAATTATTCTTAAATATAGGTTCAAACCTTGGGCTTACTCCGGTTGTTGGAGTGACATTTCCTTTTTTAAGCTATGGAGGATCTTCTTTTATAACTAAGGCGGTTTTAATTGGTATGGTTCAGGGAGCTTATAAAACATCTATATTTTAAAAAATAATTAACACTAAAGCATATAATTCGCAAAATTTTTCGGCCAAAAATTTAGCGAAGTGCTTTTATTCTGTTATAATCATTTTTGAAACATAAAGATTCGTCGCTTATTAGTAAATAAGCGACATGGTTTTCTCTTTATTTTATTAACAATTTTAAACAGGAGTTTAAAATTAGATGTAGAAAATCTAAATCAAAGAATTAAAGCATGGATCAAAATAAAAAAGTTTTTTTGGGAGGAATTGTAAGTATAGTGCTTTTTTTATTTTTGGCTTATTTTTTTTACCTTTCCAGACCAACAGGAAGCAAGATAGATGTATTTAAAATAGAGAAGGGGGATGGAGTATCTATAATATCTAAAAATTTAGAGTCTTCTGGGGCAGTTAGATCTAGAATAGCTTTTGAGATTTGGACAATTTTGACAGGAAGAGCTCATAAGATGAAGCCTGGATTTTATCAAATTAAGGAAGATTCTTCTATGTTTAAAATCGTGGCGAGTTTTGTTGATGGCCCAACAGATTTTAAATTTTTAATAACTGAAGGTAAAAGCATGTTCGACATAGAAAAGCAGTTGATTAATTTGGGAATGTTGGGCGGGCGAGAGTTGATAGGTTTTGATGCCTCAAATTTTTATTCTGACTTTGATTTTTTAAAAGGAGTTTCTAATTTAGAGGGATTTATATTTCCCGATACGTACAATATTGCTCAAGCATCTGATCTAAATAGTTTTATAAAATTAGCCTTAGATAATTTTAAAGAAAAAGCGTTGCCATTATTCGATGCGGATGGAAGGCTTATAAGCTATCTTCATGGAATTACTCCATCGCTTTATGACATTTTAGCCATGGCTTCAATAATCGAAAAAGAAGTTCCTCTTCAGGAAGATAGATTAATAGTCTCGGGAATTTTATGGAAGAGATATATCCTAGGAATGCCACTTCAAGTTGACGCAAGCGTTATATATGCAAAATGTGTTGATTTGTTTATTAACAAGGAAGATTTAAAAAAATGTGGATCAATCTCAAGATCAGACTTTTCTTTAAAATCTGAATATAATACTTATTTTGTTGCAGGATTACCTGCGGGACCAATTGCAAATCCTGGCAAGGACGCAATTTTAGCAGCTTTAAATCCTAAAAAATCTCTTTATTTTTACTACTTATCTAGTCCAAAAACGAAAGAAACCATCTTTTCCAAAGACTTCGATGAGCACTCTATAAATAGAGCAAAATATCTCGGGTTATAGATATTAATTCTTGCGTTGTTAATAATTAAAGGTTAGAACTTGCATTGGTAAAATAGCCGTGTTAGTATATTGTGATTTGTCTAAATAAGCAAAAATTTAAGAAAATAAGGAAATCGTCGCAGACGCGGGGATTTTTTGTCTTTTTGGTTATTAATATCGATAGCTAGAGGTTCATTTTGATTCGTTTTTATTAAAAAAATAAATTTAAATTCTTATGAAGAATCAGCTTCCTGTAAAGGTTTTTTCTGCTCATCCAGGATCTTTTGCAACTCAAGATCATTTAGCAGAAATCCAACTTAATTCTTATGAGTGGTTTAAGAAAGATGGACTTAAAGAATTATTTAAAGAGGTTTCTCCTATTAAGGATTATACCGGAAAAGAATATGAGGTTCATTTCGTAGATTATTATTTTGATGAGCCAAAATATGACGAGAACCAGTCAAGATTAAAAGATTTAACTTATGAAGCATCCTTAAGGGTTAAGGTTAAGCTTGTTAATAAAAAATTAAACGACGAAAAGATTCAGGAAGTTTATTTTGGAGATTTTCCTGTAATGACAGACAGGGGAACGTTTATTGTAAACGGAGTAGAGAGGGTTGTTATATCCCAGCTCATCAGATCGCCTGGAGTTTATTTTACCGCCAATGTTTGGAGAGGAAAAAAATTATTTGGAGCAAAGATAATCCCTGGACGCGGAGTTTGGATTGAATTTGAGACTGATTCAGATGGTTTTATCGGTATAAAAATAGATAGAAAGAGAAAGGTTGCCGCAACAGATATTTTGCGCATTTTCGGCATAGATGATTTTTCAACTCTGTTAAAAGATGTTGATACTGGAGCAATAAAATATATAGAAACTACTCTAAAAAAGAGCGAAACTAAGACTTTGGATGAATCTTATATTGAAGTATATAAGCGCGTTAGACCAGGAGATTTGGCAACAATTGAAAATATGAAGAGTTTAATAGACTCAATATTCTTCAGAACTGACAGGTATGATCTTTCTGATGTGGGTTGGTTTAAAACCATGAGCAGACTAGGTCTTAAAGAGAAGGCAACGGATAAGCTTTTAAATTCCAATATTTTAATTGCAATTTTAAAAGAGATTATAAGATTAAATAATGATCAGTCTTCTGAACCGGATGATATTGACCACCTTGGAAATAGGCGTGTTAAGGCTGTGGGAGAATTAATACAATCAAAAATGAGAGTTGGCTTGGCTAGAATGAGAAGAATCATTCAAGATAGAATGTCTACTATTAGCGATGACACGATTTCTCCTTTGCAAATAGTAAATTCAAAGCCATTAATTTCTGTTATAAGAGAATTTTTCTCTTCATCTCAATTATCGCAGTTTATGGATCAGGTAAATCCTTTATCTGAAGTTGAGCACAAGAGAAGAATTTCTGCACTTGGTCCCGGTGGAGGATTAAATAAGGATAGGGCTGGATTTGAAGTTAGAGATGTCCACCAGTCTCATTATGGAAGGATTTGTCCGATTCAAACACCTGAAGGATCGAGTATTGGTTTGATAAACTATTTTGCCAGCTTCATAAAAATTAATGAGTTTGGATTTTTGGAAACTCCTTATATTGTTGTTAAGCATGCAAAAATGACAAATGAGCTTATTTGGTTAGATGCATTAGAAGAAGAAAAAGAGAAAATTGCTCATGCTGGAATTAATATTGATTTTAGTACTGGAAAAATTCTTGATGAAATAGTAGGAGCAAGAATATTCGGGGAGCCTGGAACTTGCTCAAAAGAAGAAATAACTCTAATAGACGTTGCGCCTAGACAGGCTTTCAGTATAGGAACTTCTTTGGTGCCATTTTTAGAGCACACAGATGCAAACAGAGCAGGAATGGGTGCAAACATGCAAAGGCAGGCAGTTGTTTCTGTTAAAGCTAGGGCTCCTTATGTTGGAACTGGAATGGAAAAGAAGGTGGCTAGAGATTCTGGCTATCTTTTAATTGCTCCAGAAGATGGAACTATTGAAAGTGCCGATAGTGCTCATATAACTTTAAAAACAAAATCAGAAATTAAGAAATTTGACCTTATTAAATTTAAGAGATCAAACCAGTTTACTTGCATTTCTCAAAAGCCAAGAGTTTTTAAGGGTGATAAGGTTAAAAAGGGAGATATTTTAGCTGACGGACCTTCTATTGAAAATGGGGTTTTGGCATTAGGACAGAATTTGACGGTTGCATTTTTGTCTTGGGAAGGAGCAAATCACGAAGATGCTATTGTTCTTTCTGAAAGAGTGGTTGAAAACGATTTATTTACCTCTATACACATAGAAGAGTATGAGTGTGATGTTCGCGATACAAAACTTGGGCCTGAAATGACAACTCCCGATATTCCAAACGTATCCGAAGAAAAGTTAAAAAATTTAGACGAAGATGGAATTATAAGAATTGGAGCCGAAGTTAAAGCTGGCGATATTTTAGTTGGAAAAATTTCTCCAAAAGGAGAGAGTGAACTCACTTCAGAAGAAAGACTTTTGCGAGCAATATTCGGAGAGAAGGCAAGAGACGTAAAAGATACTTCACTTGTTTTGCCACATGGAAAACAAGGAAGAATTGTAAATATAAAAATTAAATCTAGAGAATTTAGCGATAAATTAGAACCAGGAATTATAAAAAGAATTCAAGTTGAAATAGCACAGTTAAGAAAAATTCAAGCAGGGGATAAGTTATCTGGAAGACATGGAAATAAAGGTGTCATTTCTCAAGTAAGGCCAGTTGAGGACATGCCTTATCTTTCTGATGGAACTCCAGTTGATATTATTTTAAATCCATTAGGTATAGTTTCTCGTATGAACCTAGGACAGATGTTTGAGATACATCTAGGAATGGCTGCTAAAAAACTTGGTTATAGAGCAGAAACCCCAGCTTTGTCTGGTGCTACCGAAGAAGAAATAAAAACCGAACTTAGAAAAGCTGGTTTTTCTGATACCGGAAAATCTATACTCTATGATGGAAGAACTGGAATGCCATTTGCTCAACCAGTTACGGTTGGACTTATCTATATGTTGAAACTCAATCATTTAGTTGAGGACAAAATTCACATGAGATCAATCGGTCCATATTCACTTATCACTCAACAGCCATTGGGCGGAAAAGCGCAGTTTGGAGGACAAAGATTTGGAGAAATGGAAGTCTGGGCTTTGGAAGGTTATGGAGCAGCAAATATTTTACAAGAAATGTTGACCACAAAATCTGATGACATTCTTGGAAGATCATCTGCCTATGAATCCATAATAAGAGGACAAGAAATTAAAACTCCAAATATCCCTGCATCGTTCAACGTTTTAGTAAACGAACTTAAGTCCCTAGCTTTTGATATAGAACTTATAAAAAGCGATGACAATGAGTCGGCAGAAACAATGGAAGATAAAAAAGGTTAATGTATCTCGTTCATTGCGATGACGCAATTTCACGAAGTGATTTACTATTATTATAAAATAACAATTTTAAACAGGAAATTTAAAATTAACAGAAGAAAATCATGAATTTAAAGGCAATAAAAATTACATTGGCATCTCCGGAAGAAATACTTAAGTGGTCCCATGGGGAAGTTATTAAACCGGAAACTATTAATTACAGAACTCAACGTCCAGAGAAGGATGGTCTTTTCTCTGAAAGGATTTTCGGTCCAGCTAAGGATTGGGAATGTTATTGTGGAAAATATAGGAGAGCTAGATATAAGGGTTTAGTTTGTGATAAATGTGGAGTTGAGGTCACAAGATCTATTGTTAGACGTGAAAGAATGGGTCATATCGCTTTAGCGGCCCCAATTGCTCATATTTGGTATTTTAAAAATGTTCCTTCAAAAATCGGAACTTTATTAAATATACCTCCAGCTAAACTCGAAAAAGTAATTTATTATGCTATTTATATTGTTGTTTCTGTAAATGAAGAAGCTAGAAAAAGAGTTTTAGGAGAACTTGAAAAAGAATTTAAAACAAGAAAGAAAGCATTAGATAGCGATAAAGAAAAAGAAAGCGACCTTAGGAGCGCTATGAGTAAAATTAAAAAAACTTTAGAATCTTTAAAAATCGGACAAACTTTAACTGAATTAGAATATTTCAGCTTAGCCAAAAGATTTGGAGAAGTTTTTGAAGCTTCGTCCGGCGCAGAGGCGGTCAGAAATATTTTAGCCAAAACAGATTTAAAGAAGCTTATTACTAATGTGGAAGAGGATATTAAAGATACTCAAGATCCTTTAAAGGAAGCAAAATTATTAAAGAGACTTAAAATTGCGAGATCTTTTTATAATAATGAAATAAAACCAGAATGGATGATTATGACAGTTCTTCCGGTCTTACCACCAGACCTTAGGCCAATGGTGGCTTTAGATGGAGGACGCTATGCGACATCTGACTTAAATGATTTATATAGAAGAGTTATAAATAGAAATAATCGCTTAAAGAAATTAATTGAGCTTAAGGCGCCTGACGTTATTGTTGTTAATGAAAAAAGAATGTTGCAGGAGGCAGTGGATTCTTTGATAGATAACTCTCAAAAGATGGGTTCTCAGCAGATGTCTACGCTACGAAGACCGCTTAGGTCACTTGCTGATATGTTGAAAGGAAAACAAGGAAGATTTAGACAAAACTTGCTTGGAAAAAGAGTTGATTATTCGGGTCGTTCTGTAATTGTTGTCGGACCAAATTTGAGGTTGGGAGAATGTGGATTACCTAAAAAGATGGCCCTAGAGCTTTTTAAGCCATTCGTAATCCAAAAAATTATTGAAAGAGGTTTGGCGCATAACATTAGAAATTCTAATAGGTTAATAGAGCAGGCAACTCCGGAAATTTGGGCAATTTTAGAAGAAGTTATCCAGGATAAAAAAGTTCTTTTAAACAGAGCTCCTACTTTGCATAGACTTGGAGTTCAGGCCTTTAAGCCAATTTTAGTTGAGGGTTTGGCCATACAGATTCCTCCGCTTGTTTGCACAGCTTTTAATGCTGACTTCGACGGAGACCAAATGGCAGTTCATGTTCCGTTAAGTTCGAAGGCTCAAAAAGAAGCAAGAGAGCTTATGCTTTCTTCTTTAAACTTGTTAAAGCCAGCAACCGGAGAGTCTATTGCTACTCCTACTAAGGACGTTGTTTTGGGTTCTTATTACTTAACCAAAGAAAAGGCTGGAGTTATGGGAGAAGGAAAAATATTTAGCTCTAATAAGGAAGCTATGCTTGCTTATGACGCCGGATTCTTAGATATTAATGCAAAAATTAAAATTTTTGCTGATGGTGAAAAACTAGAGACTACTCTAGGGAAATTAATCTTTAATTCTGCTTTGCCAGAAAGCTTTAGATATATAAATTATCTAGTTAATAAAAAAGAATTAGAAAAAATCTGTTCAGAATTGGTTAATAATTATGAATCTCTTGTGGCGGCAAAGCACTTAGATGACATAAAAGATGTCGGTTTTAAATACGCTACAATTTCTGGAATAACTTGGGGAATGAATGAGTTAATTGTTCCAAAGGAGAAGCCGGAAATTTTAAAGCAAGCTGAAAAAGAAGCAGCAGTTGTTAGAGGTTATTATCTTGAAGGAGTTTTAACAAATAGCGAGAGAAAAGAAAGGATTATTGAAATTTGGAAAAAAGCTACTGATAGTTTAAAGAAATTAATTCCTAAATCATTGGACCAAAATGGATCTGTTTTCATGATCATAGATTCTGGAGCTAGGGGTTCTTGGGCTCAGCCGTCCCAGATGATGGGTATGAAAGGATTAGTTGCAAACCCAAAGAACGAAACAATAGAACTTCCTATTAGATCTTCCTATAAAGAAGGATTTAACGTTTTAGAATACTTTATTGCAACTCACGGAGCTAGAAAAGGATTGGCTGATACAGCCCTAAAGACTGCTCAGGCAGGATATTTAACTAGAAGATTAGTTGATGTTGCTCAAGACATGATTGTTCGCGATTTAGATTGTGGCGCCAAAGATGGAATTGAGGTTGTTAAATCTGAAGGATCTAAATTTGGGCAATCATTTGTGTCCAGATTAGTTTCAAGAGTTGCATTAGATGATGTTAAAGTTGGAAATAAAATCTTGGTTAAAGCAGGGGAATATATTACTAAGGCCATATCCGAAGAAATTGATGCATCGGGACTAGAATCTACCTTTATAAGATCTCCTTTAACTTGTAAGACATTGTATGGGGTTTGCCAAAAGTGTTATGGATTTGATTTGGGAACTAATAAAATAATAAAACTTGGAGAAGCGGTTGGTATAGTTGCTGCACAATCCATTGGAGAACCAGGAACACAGCTTACGATGAGAACTTTCCACATTGGAGGAGTTGCCGGAGCAGATATTACTCATGGTCTTCCGCGCGTGGAAGAAATATTTGAAGCTAGAACTCCAAAGGGCAAAGGTTTTATCGCTGAAGAAGATGGAACCGTTATAGACATTGAAGAGAGGGGATCTTTGAAAATTATAAAAATAAAAACTGGAGATAAGAACGATGAAAAAGTATCAGAATATCCTATCCCAAAAATTTCTCAAACTTTGTTTAAAGTTGGAGAGCAAGTTAGAAAAGGAGATTATATTTCTGAAGGATCGCTAGACCTTAGAGAAATATTTAAGATTAAAGGAGTCAGAGAAGCAGAGAAATATATTATTTCTGAAGTTCAGAAGATTTATATGAACGAAGGAGCTCAAATAAGTAATAAGCATTTAGAGGTAATTGCAAGACAAATGTTTTCTAGAGTTAGAATCTCTGATCCGGGAGACAGTGGTTTTGTTTCTGGAGAGATGATTGAAAAGCCAATATTTATAGAAAACAATAGAAGACTAAGAAGAGATAATAAAATTCCAGCTAAAGCCAAACAACTTTTGATGGGAGTTACTAAGGTTGCTTCTTCGGCTCAAAGCTTCCTTTCGGCAGCATCTTTCCAGGAAACCGTAAAAGCTCTTACTGGAGCAGCATTAGAAGGAAGGCATGATACTTTGAGAGGACTTAAGGAAAACGTCATTATAGGTCGTCTTATCCCTGCTGGAACTGGATACAGAGAAAGAGATTCGGATGGATTAGAGGCGCTGGAATTTGACGAGATCGTTGGACAGAAGGAAAGTTCAATTTCCTAAATATTATTGACAAAATGTCTATTTTAGATTAGTTTTTAAAGCAACACCCATTCATTTTTAAAGATGATAAAGTAGGGTGCGAGAGGTGGAGATATATGTTTTAATATTAAACAATAATATAATATTTCGAGTAGATTGCCTTTTTAAAGCAACACCCATTCATTTTTAAAGATGATAAAGTAGGGTGCGAGAGGTGAAGACACATATCTTATATAATTAAACAATAAAATAGTATTCAATTAAGTTAGTTTTTAAAGCAAATCAATGAATGAAACAGTATTAAATAAATTGAACGTCCCTGGGGTTATTGAGGGAACGAGGAAGTATGAATTAAGCTTTATTTCTATTAATGAAACAGGCTTAGCAGATGTTAGGCAAATTCTTGCCTCTTTCGGCTTGAGTGCTTATTTTGAGAGTTCTTTGAACGTAATTAGGCTTGCTTATCCGATAAAGAAGAAAAATTCTGCTACTTTTGGTTTTGTTTATTTTCTTGGGAAACCAGAGTTGGTAAATAAAATCAGTGAAGCTTTGAGGTTTAACGCTAATATATTAAGATTTTTAGTTGTTACCCCTCCTATAGAAATAAAGAGCAGACAAGAAAGATTTATGAGTAAGGATTCTACCAAGGCTTCTTCTGGTGAGGATGTCGCAGATAAAGTAAAAGAAGTTTTAAATTAATCGACTCAATGACACCCTTTCATTTTTAGAATGAAAGTAGGGTGCGAGAGGTGAAGACGCAACATCTTAAAAATTAAACAATAAAATGTTATCTAAATTTGATTAAATTTCAACACTATGAATCTAAATAAAGTTTTTGTTTTAGGGAGATTAACCTCAGATCCACAACTCAGATCCACAACTTCTGGTGCTCAAGTTGCCAGTTTCTCTTTGGCTACAAACAGAGTTTGGAAAGATAAGGCTGGAGCAAAACAAGAACAAGTTGAGTTTCATAATATAATTGTTTGGGGTAAACAAGCCGAAGTGGCTTCTAAGTTTTTAGCCAAAGGCAGCTTAGTTTTAATAGAAGGAAGATTGCAGACTAGGGGCTGGGAAGATAAACAGGGGCAAAAGAGAAAGACTACGGAAATTATAGCGGAAGCTATGCAGTTGGGACCGAGGTCAACAAATGCTCCAGGGGGAGTATCTGGAAAGTCTGATAATTTTGAATTTAGCAGAAACGCTGATTCTCAAAAAGAGGAAATTCCAACGATAGAGGTCGAAGAAGAAATTAAGGCAGAAGATTTGCCTTTCTAGCAAATTAAAAAATCAAAAATCAAAGATTAAAATTACAAGTCCCTGCCTGCCGGTAGGCAAGAAAATTTAAAATTAAGGAACGGCTAAGAATAATTTTTCATTTTACATTGTCATTTTACATTTTGATATTTACATTTTAAATTAATATTATGACACCATTTCATTTTTAGAAATGATAAAGTAGGGTGCGAGAGGAAAAGACACAACGTCTTAATTAAGAAATTAGATAATTATATAAATTAGATTATAAAGTAATACCATGACACAGTGCTATTTTTGTTCCCAGAATTTAAAAGAGATTGACTATAAGGACTCTGAACTTTTGAGGAGATTTATCTCTTCTCAAGCGAAAATAGTTAAACCTAAATTTACCGGAACTTGCGCAAAGCATCAAAGAGCTTTGGCTCAGTCCATTAAGAGATCTAGGTTTTTAGGACTTATACCTTTCGTTCGCAGGTAAAAATGAATTAAAGGCGCATCTACTTTGTTGCTTCCTCCGCTACTTCCTAGATGTAGTTAAAACCACACCTTCGGAAGGTGCTCGGAAGCGCCTCGTATCTGCATCTTTTAATTCATTTTTAGAAAAACAGTCCGTCAGTTGACGGACTGTTTTTGAATTTAGGGGTAGAAATAACACCTTATTTAGCTAGCTTTTTGGCTATTGCTTTTTTATATATAGTGTGCTATAATTAGATCAGTACATTAAAAGACTATCTGCCTCGTCGGCAAGACGGGCTTCCGAATGGTCATAGCCAAAAGCTCTTGAATATTTGAGATTTTCTGGCTATGACCAAAACCGGTCCTAGTTCCTCCTAGGATTCATAGGAAAACAAAAGGATGACGCCATGACAAAGAAGATCATGACCGCACCCCTAATGACCGACGGCTAAATCGAAAACGCTGTCGGCAAGCTTCGTGACGCCATGCGCAAGCATCGCCACGAGATCGGCTCGGACGTTGCTCAACAAGTTCTCGGTGTCGAAAACCTCGGCATGATGATGTTTGCCCCGTTTCGCGAACGCGTCGAGGTCGTATCGAGCTTCGTTGTCCGTACGGTCAGGGTGAACCGCACCCGCACTCCCCAGGAAGCCCTCGACGCCACCCTGCGCAAGCAAGACACTGACCGCACGGTCGTGGATGCTATGTCTAGAGGCGAGGGCGATGAAGTCGAGGTTGTGTTTTTCAAGCCCGACCTGTCCAAGAGGATCGGTTTCATCTCTGATGACGATCTCGAGAAGGAGTTCGAGTTGCGTGGCCTGAAACCCGCTGATCCCTATTCTCTAGCTGCCGTGAACGAACTCGATCCTGCCTTTGCCGACCAGAAACTCAATGGTACTCATTGGAAGAATGCTGACGGCGAGTGGTGCGTCGCCTTGTTCCACCGTTGGCGCGACGGGCGCGGTGTGCGCGTCGACCGCAACTACGGCAAATGGTCTGGCGGCTGGTGGTTTGCGGGTCTTCGCAAGTAGTTCAGTCTGGATTTTTTCGATTTTTCGGCCGTTCCCCGGTGCGCGCACAAGCGCACCTAGGGGAACGGCTTTTTTGTTTTTGATTAAAGCGGTTGTTTTAGATATGATAGATTAATATGTTCTTAACTTACGATTATAAGATATTTGAGTTTATCCATGATTTTGCTGGCAAGAGCGTGGTTTTGGATTTTTTTGGAGTTTTTATAGCTCAATACTTACCATATTTTCTGTTAGTTTATTTTTTTACTTATATAATCTTTTCTAAAAGGAATTGGAGATTGAATTTTTTTGAATTTTCGTTGGCAGCTTTTTCTTGCGTTTTGGCACGAGGATTTATAACCGAGCTTTTTAATTTATTCTATTTCAGATTAAGGCCACCGTTGGTTTTTGGTTTTGATCCATTGATTCAATTATCTAACCTTTCAAGTTTTCCATCGGGGCATGCTACATTTTATTTTGCTTTAGCTTTAGCAGTATTTCACTTTTCTAAGAGAAGGGGATGGATATATATAATTTCTGCAATTTTAATTGGAATATCTAGGGTTTTTGTGGGAGTCCACTTTGTTTCGGATATTTTGGCCGGGTTTGTATTTGGCGCAGCGTCTTACTTTGTTGCTTGGTTAATATTTAGGCATCAAATAAAAGAATCTAAATTAAAAGATAGTATATCTGGCGAGGTTGCCCTTGAAAAATAGATTAGTCTAAAAAAATCCCCAGACATATGTCTGGGGATTTTTTTATTTAGATTCTTTTTTCTACCATATTCCAATCTATCGATTTCATAAAGACTTCGAGATAATCCGCTTTCTTTATTCCATAGTCTAGTGTGTAGGCATGTTCAAAGACATCTAGAACTAATAATGGCTTCAGCCCTGCCAAGTGGCCCATATCGTGCTCGTTGACCCAAGTATTAAATAAGCTTCCGTCTTCTGGATTGTGATATAAAACCACCCAGCCAATTCCGCGCATAGCTCCCGAGGCGCGGAAATCTTTCTCCCAATTTTCTAGCGTAGCGAAATTCGCTTCAATTTTCATCTTTGCGGATTTTGTTTCCATTATTAAAGAAGGGGATTTACTCATGTTTTCAAAATAGTATTCATGAAGTTTCATACCATTCCATTCCCAGCCAAAACGACGACGAAGTTCCGAAATTTCAGGGGAAGATAATTTATTTTCTTTAATTGCAGCGGAGATCGTCTCTTGTATTTTGTTTACATTAGTAATATATCCTTCGTATAGCTTGAAATGATTTTTTAGTAAATTATCGCTTAATCCCTGAAGGCCGAGAAGAGAATCGTAGTTTTTTGGATTGTATATCATGTTTATTATCTGATTATAGATTATTTATTACTTAATTTAAAGAGAACCGATCAAGAGTGATTTTAATCATAAAAAAACTTCCAAATATAAATTTGGAAGTTTTTTTATTTACTCTAGGTTGGGTTATGGGTTGAGCCCAGAAAGCCTAAATTCATTTAATTTGGTTATTGTTTTTGTGCCTACGCTTCCGGATGGATCAATGCCATATTTTAATTGAAAATTTTTAACCGCTGCCTCTGTGAGGGGTCCGTAATATCCAGACACAAGGCCGGACGGATATAGGCTTGGATTTTTAGCGAGTATTGCTTGTAGTAGGGAAACTTGGTCGTTTGAGCTTCCTATGCCCAAAATTAGATCAAAATTTAGATTATAATTTACCGATACTGGTTTAACGGTGGATGTCGGGCTTGGGGTTGATGAAGACGTTGCCGAGACTGAACCA
Organism: Minisyncoccota bacterium; assembly: GCA_009694925.1. Taxonomy (GTDB): domain Bacteria; phylum Patescibacteriota; class Minisyncoccia; order UBA6257; family 1-14-0-10-40-38; genus SIBX01. The sequence goes on along the minus strand of SIBX01000002.1, from coordinate 1,379 downwards.
CAAGATGCATTAAGTTTGGCTCTAGTCAAAGGTCCCACTATTCCTATTGGATTAATGCCATATTTGCTTTGGAATTTTCTAACTCCGGTTTCTGTAAGTGGTCCGAAGTGGCTGGTTATTTTTCCGCTTGGATAAATATTAGAATCATTCTTTAAACATTGTTGCAGGAGTGAAACTTGTACATCGTCTATCCCGTAGTATAGAGATTTGGTAAATTGGGCTACGGAATTTGTCGTAGATATTTGAACGATATTAGAAAATTCTGAAAAGTTACCAGAACCGTCATAGCTCCTAATTCTATAAGAATGAGTACTGCCTGGAGTTACGCTTGGTTTATAGTAGTAATAATTTCCTGGCAAATTATATGTTTTATTGAATGTTGCAGAATCTAGTCCTTCAGATAGTTCTATTCCGGATGCTCCAGAAATTAGATTCCAACTTAGATAAGCTTTGTCCGGCGTTAATGCTAATCCAGAAAAATTAGAAGGAGCAGGGGAGAGCGCAGTATTGTTTGAATTATTTGTTGGTGGTGGCGTTGTTTGACCCGAAGAACCGTCATTGTCTAAAATATTGGCAGTTGCAGTGTTTTGAGTGTCAATAATATATGATGAGTCCGAGGAGAGAGTTAGGGTTGCTGTTTCCGTGCTTTCAACGGTTGAGTCATTTATCGGGGTTAGGGTTAAGGATGTATAAGAAGATCCAGAAGGGATTGTAATTGACGAAGCCGTCTGTTGATAGTCGCTTCCATTAATGGCGCTTCCGGAAATTGTAAATAATGCAGTGAGGGCGCTTGCCGTTGATCCTGTGCGAGATATCGTGAAGACTCCTGTGTCTGAGCCAAGTTCGGACGCTGTTGGGTCGTCGGCGTTGATTGTGATAGTTGGAGTGCCGGTACTATCATTGTCGGCTATATTGATTGTTGCTGAGTTTGGAGAGCCGATTGTATAAGAAGAGTGTGAGATAAATGTTAACGTGACTGTCTCTGATGGCTCCACTAGTGTGTCATCTATAGGGAAGCCATTAATGGTTAAACTGGAACTTCCGGCTGGAATTAATATTGAAGAGGGTAAGTCGGGATAATCGATTCCATTAGTGGCAGTTCCAGAAACAGAAATATAAATTAATAATCCACTAGTTATACTTCCGGTTCTTGTGAAGACAAATGTTCCTGGATCGCCAGATTCTGAAGCATTGGCATCTGTTGTCGAGATGGTGACCGTTGGAAGTCCGGCGCCGTCATTATCCGTTATTGTTACCGTTCCAGTATTTGGAGAGCCGATAATATACGAAGCGCTAGAAGTTAGGGTTAAAATTATGGTCTCAGAAGATTCAACTACTGCGTCGTCTGTTATAGTAGCCGGCACATTGACGCTTGAAGC
>SIBX01000031.1 GCA_009694925.1 Minisyncoccota bacterium | reverse complement strand
AATCCAGATTTTTCTATAACTGTCGGTATTAAATATTGTCCAAATTCTTCCATAAAAATTAATTCTTATTAAATAATAATTATTGTGCCGGTTAAGTTGATAAATGACTATATGCAAGGCTTGATTTTTAGAACGACCGAGCTGTACTTAATATAAGTACTGCGACCAAGTTATAAAAAACGTAACGCAGCAGATAGTTATTTAGCAGCTTAACTCTTTTCTAGTAATTCAAAGACCTTTTTGTTTCTTAGTATACTATAAACATAATCATAAGAATTATCTTTGTCGAGATTATTTTTAGTTATTTCCTCTAAGACTTCCTTGCTGTCTGGCTCAAGTTTTTCAATTTCAGCGATTTTATGCAGTATTAAGCTAGAAATCGCTCTATTTTTTGCTCTTTCAGACAAACCCTTCCTCAAATCCTCATCCTTAACATCCTTCGCACCAGAAGCCTTTGCTTCCTCAACTAATCCATCCAAGGTTCTTGAAATTAAAATTTCCGGTAAATCTATTACTGATTTTTTATTAATCTCTTCTAAAATTTTAGCTCTATTTTTTTCCTTTTCCTTTTCTTCTTTTTCGATCTTAATTCCAGAAGTCACATTTTCTCTTAAAACCTGCAAGCTCGTAAAGGTTGGCCCCAATAATTTAGCAAATTCGTCATTCAACTCTGGCAATATTCTTTTAGAAACAGAATATATTTTAACCTTGAAATCAATATTCTTGCCCTGCAATTCTTTCCTCCAATATTTCTCCGGTGCCTTAATTGAAAAAGTAAATTCATCTCCTTCTTTCTTACCTTTTATCTGGTCATCAAAACCTACCATATAATGACTTTTGCCTAATATAAACTTATCTTTCTCAACCTTGCCATTAGGAATGGCCTTACCCTCACAAGAGCTCAAAACATCAATCTCTACTAAATCTTCCAACTCTGCTCCATCTTTCTTGCTCTGAAGAGTTACCCTAGATTCCCTAATCCATTCCATTGTTTTTTCTATTTCCTCTGGCGTAACTTGAACTTCTTCTTTTTTAGCTAAAAATTCTTTTGCAATTTTTTTATAATCCGGCAATTCAACATCCGGCAGAACAGTAATTTCTGCTTTAAATTTTAATCCTGGAGCATTGTCTTTTTCCTTTCTGGGACTCGCCCCGCTATCACTCTTTACAACCATTGCGGGGTTTGCCTCTAAGACTTCCACCTTAGGCCTGTCAACAATAACCCAATGATTATCTTGGCTCTTTTCTTCTAAAATGTCCCTAATCGCAGAATTTATAGCATCTTCAAATATCTTCTCCTTATTAACGGCTTTCTCGGCCATCTCTTTTGGAGTTGATCCAGGCCTAAAACCCTTAATCTGCACAGATGCAGTCGCTGCATTTAATTCTATTTGCCAATATTCGTTAAATTCTTCAGGAAGTAACGTGCCTTCAATTTCTATTTTTGAACCCTTAACTTTCTTAAATTTTATATCCATAAACTTTTTGTCATTATCGGGCTATGACCCAATAATCCAGATTAAAATGAGCATTTTATAATTCAGAGTATATTATCCTTATTTAAAGATATAATCAAATTTGACTATTTTAATATAAATAGTTTATAATTGCGACCAAGGAGACAAGCATGAGTCAAAATGGCCCACCAGGCCCCAGTCTTAGTCTGAGCCTATCTGGTCAATGGAGAAACGAACTGCAGTTGAGGCTCTCACCACGAGTCCAAAGGAAACTGGATCCGAAGGTCAGGACAAAGAGAGTGGCCTACTTCAGGAATCTGTCCCCCGAAATTCCACCCCCACGGCAAACGTGAGGGGTGTTTTAATTTAAGAGAACCTTAATAGACTTATCGATTAAAAAATAATATCATAAATAATATGGAGAATATTCACATCGAATCAAGACAATCTGACCAAAGATTATACAGACTTTTCTGGGAAGTTTCCAATACCGAAGAAGAAGATTTGGAAAAACTTAAAAGATTAGGTGAAGAAATTTTTAAATCATCACCCCAACCAACAGACTCTTTTGAGGCAGCCGAATTAATTAGAAAATTTCTAATAAACAATAATTTTCATAACCAAGAAGGCGCCTGTACACTTCAAAAATTAATACACGACAAAAGAGGGAATTGTCTTAGTTTAACTCTTTTATTTGGATCCATCCTTTCCGAAAGAGGATTTTCTCCTAAATATGAAATTGTTTTAAATCCAAAAGATGGTGCCTTTGAACAAGAGGATGAATTATTTAATGAATTAAAAAATGGATGTTATTTTAGCTACGACACGCCAAGGCTTCCGAGATTAAAGGATCAAGAAGAAGTTCCTGAGTTAAGGTTTGCACCACTAGAACATCCTCGACTTATTTTAAGCCAAGACCGTGTTTTTGAATGCACGGCCATAGAAGACGTTAAAGAAAATCCAGAATACGCCCCAGAAGCTGAGGCTAAGCAATTAGTAGATTTTGAAGCTGTCGCTAGCAATGTTTATGTGGATCAAGTTAAGAAAGACTCTATAAATCTTAAAATACCCATAAGTGAAGCAATGGATAAATTAGAAAAAGCATTAAAATTATGGCCAAATAATCGCGAAGCACATTCTATGCTTTTAGAAATCGCTGAAATTACTCAAAACGCAGAACTTAAAAAAAGATCTTTAGAAGAATACAGAAGAATAGGAGGAGATGATTCAAGGTTTTATTTTAGGCTATATCAAATGACTAGAGAAATAGAATATCTCGACGAAGCACTGGAACGAGCACCAACCTACCTTGAAGCGTTTATGGCTAAGTACGTAGAACTAGAAAAAGATTTAAGCGAGGCCAAATTTAATTTTGCGGTGGCTGCTAATTGCGCAAGGGAATCTACTGCTTACAACTTACAGTTTTTCTACTCACACTACAAAGACCAACTCGAACGCTTATATAGGAAAGAAGAAATAAGCGCCCTGTCCAAATAACCATAGGCGAATATTAATAAGAAATTAATGGATTTTTATAGAAACATTTTTTTGCGTTTTTAGGGCCATAGGAAACCGAAAAAAGCTTGACAACTCTTTATGAAATAAAAAAGCTTTTTCAGGGCCGAGAGTGGGGGAGTGAGTTTTCGCAGGAGAAATTAAACACTGTCGCCAAAAAGGCAAAAGTAAAATATTTCACCAAATTAGTAAGAAATCTATTCTACTTAATTTCCACAACTCTCTCATTTTCATTTTTTCCATACTCAAAAGTCATCCAAATAGCATTTTGGAGGATTATTTCCCTAAACTTTTCCGCCCACTCAATTAAAACCAAATTCTCCGGATTTTGTATAATCTCGTAAAATTTAAGAGTGTTCAATTCCTCAATATTTTTCATTCTATAAAAATCAGCATGATAAAACTTCTTAAATCCTGTTTTTTTTAAATCCAGATCATAAACCCTAAAAATCATAAAAGTCGGACTTAAAATCCTGTTTTTTATTCCTAAAACCTTGGCAAAATATTTTGCAAAAGTTGTTTTGCCAGATCCCAAATCTCCAGATAAAGCCAAAACGCTTAAACTCTTTCTGCTTTTTAAAGCCCTAAAAACCTTCTCCACCAGAGGTTTCAATTCTTTTTCCGATCTTAAAACAATGTTTTCCATATTTAATTTTTAATTGTGAAATTGAGAATCCTCTGTCATTCCCGACTTGATCGGGAATCCAGTATTTATTGATACCTATAGATTATCGGGTCAAGCCCGATAATGACAAAATGGGAATTTACAATTCAAAGTATAAGCTTAAAGCCAAAACCTATTTTCTCAAAATTTTATACTATAATTTTCTTCAAAAAATCCCACCTAACTTTCCCCGTATTCCCATACCCCAAAAGCCCCAAGTAAGAATTGATAGTCGCTTTATTGTTTTTGTTTAGCTTAGGATTTCTCAACATTCTGTTTCTAGTAGAAGTCCGCAGAACTCTATGATCAGAAAAGTGAATCCAGCCTAGAAAATCAATTCCCGAAGCTAAGGTTTCGATTGAAACCTTGCTTGGATGCAATTCAAGTTTCAATTTTCCTTTTAGAAAAATTGAAACTTGAGCTAAAAGATCTTCTAAATAAATCCTATTTATCGAAAATATCACAAAATCATCTGCATATCGTATATAGTGTTTAATTTTTAAAATATGTTTAACAAACTGATCAAATTTATTCATATAGATATTGCAAAAGAGTTGGGAAGTTAAATTTCCCAGAGGCAGGCCCTTATTAAAGCTTTTGATCACATTTTGAAGCAACTCCATAATCTCTCCATCTGGAACATATTCCTTTAAAATTTCAATCAGAACCCCTTGGCTTATTGATGCAAAGAACTTTCTAATATCGCACTTCAAGACAAAGACTGTTTTCGTATTATTTTTAGATACTTTATAGTTAAAACCTTTAAATCTATTCAAAGCTTTATGTGTTCCTTTATTTATTCGGCAGGAAAATGAATCGGATATGAAAGTTTTATCGAAGAATGGGTATAGTTTTCTATAGATGGCTCTATGGACTATTCTGTCTTTAACAGTTGCTTTGTGGATTTGCCTGTGCTTGGGATCGTTTATTGAAAATGCATAATAATCGCCGTGTTTATAGGTTTTGTTAATTAATTCCTCGTGGAGACTTATAATATTATCCATTAAATTTAATGAGAATACTTCTACGTCTTTTTTCTTCCTTTTTCCCGAGGAAAACTCTTGCCAAGCGGATAGCAAATTTTCAACTGATACCATATCTTTATACCTAACTAATAACTTCTTCATTTATTTTATGGAACAACCACAATTTAACCAAACTGAAGAAAACAGTTATAAGAAAGCCCCCCCCCACGGAAGTTTACAAAATGACGGTTTGGCTTTTTTAAATAAAGCTATCAATGCATACAAATTTTGGAATGAAACTTTCCGCAATCTAGAAAAACTTGCCAGATTTTCTATCGGAATAAGAATTGATAATCTTTTTCTAGATTTTGTGGAAAAATCTTATTTTGCCATCTATGCTTCTAGATTTGAGAAGAAAAAATCTATTGAAGATTTAAGTAAGAGTCTAGATGCTTTAAAGCTAAATCTAAAAATCGCTTGGGAGATTAAAGCCATAGATAACAAAAAATATGCCTCCATCTCCATCCCCCTCATGGAATTAGGGAAGATAATCGGGGGATGGAAAAAGATTTTTTAAAATAAATTAGACTAGCGAACAGCCAAGAACCTGTAGATGTCATTCCAGTCGTTATCGATCCAGTTCAAGTTCAGATTGCGATCGGTGTCGTTCCTATTCAGATACGGGTAGTACCGATTGTCGTCGTTCACAAAGTTCGAGCCGTTATGTGCAAAACATCACCCAAGCCACCACCCTTTGTCCGTCCAAACCAATTATCTAACGGCGGACTCAAGATTGAATCTTATGCAGAAGCCCTTCAACTCCTTAATATATTGCACCGAGTCTTTTTATTTTTTTTATTTGACCGCTTATGACCTTGATCATAAACTGTTTCGTCGTATTTGAGTATAAAATATTTTTTTAGAAATTAAAATCGTCCCGACACGCACATGCGCATCGGGACGAAAAGGTCCGAGAATCAAGGGGACCGAGGGACCGAGAGTCTATGGCCTGACCTGTGGTCAGACAGACTCGCGAACAGCCAAGAACCTGCAGATGTCACTCCAGTCGTAACCGATCCAGTGCAAGCCCAGATTGCGATCGGTGTCGTACCTATGCAGATACGGGTAGTACCGACCGCCGCCGTACACAAAGCTCGAGCCGAGAGCCACGATCGGGAACTTCCGCTGCAGATCGGGGTGCTTGGCGCCCAAGGCGAGGAGTTCCTCAATCTTCGCAGGTCGAAGTCCCTTGGCCTTCAGGTCGGCCAAGACAGCCTCGGTCGACATGTCTCGTCCGTAGTGGTCAAGGATGCCCTTGACCTGACGCTTCTCGTCACGGCGCTCGAGCGGGAAGTTCTTTGCCGTGATGGCAGGATCCTTCCAGTCGTAGTTCCCGAGCTCGATCATTTGCTTGAGAACGAGGGAGTAGCCGATGGTGAGATCGAACTCCTCG
>SIBX01000030.1 GCA_009694925.1 Minisyncoccota bacterium | reverse complement strand
ATTTATCTGGAAAGATGAGAATGAACCACATTCGTGTTCTTCCGGGAGATAGGGTGGTGGTAGAGTTCACTCCTTATGACGACAATAAGGGTAGAATCTCAAGAAGATTCTAATTTTATATATAGCCATTTTCTAATTCAACCTAAGGGTTTTCTTCTAAACAATCTTTAGAAACTTGATTTTTTGGCTGTTTTATTCAACAATTAATATTCAATAAAAAAATGAAGGTTAGAGCATCAGTTAAGCCAATTTGTAATAAGTGCAAAACTGTGAGGAGAGGAAAGAGGATTCACATCATTTGCGAAACCCCAAAACATAAACAAAGACAGGGTTAATTTTATTTATATATCAATATCATGAGAATAAGCGGAATAAATATACCAGATGCTAAGAGGATAGAAGCAGCGTTGCCATATATATATGGAGTTGGCGCTACTTTGTCTAAAAAAATATTAGTAGCTACAAAAATAGATCCAAATAAAAGAGCCAAAGATTTAACTTCTGCGGAAGTAAATTCAATCCAAGATTATATAAGAAACAATTTTAAAGTTGAAGGAGAATTAAGGCAGGTAATAAAACAGAATATTCAAGGAATGAAGGAGATAGAGAGCTACGTTGGAACTAGGCATATGAGACGTCTTCCTGTTAGGGGCCAAAGAACAAAAACAAACTCTAGAACCGTAAGAGGAAATGTCAGAAAAACAGCAGGGTCGGGAAAGAAGAAAGTTGATTTGAAATAATCTAAATAAAAATTTATGGGAAAGAAGAAAGTTGCAAAACCTAGCGAAGAGAAAGTTCTTAAAGAAAAAGATGCAGTTGAGTCTGCTCTTGTTAAGGCTAGTTCAAAACCTGCAAATGCTAAGTTTGAAAAAGGAAAAGTTTTTATCAAAGTGTCTTATAACAACACCCTAATTACTATTACTGATGATAAGGGCAATGTCTTGGCTTGGAGTTCTGCTGGTGCAATGGGTTTTGCTGGACCTAAAAAAGCTACGCCATTTGCCGCCTCTAAAATAGTTTCTGCTATTTATGAAAAAGTTCAAAAATCAGGACCTTTCAATGTTGATGTTTTTGTTTCTGGTGTTGGTGGAGGCAGAGATTCTGCTGTTAGATCACTAGTTAATAAAGGATTTAATCTTTTATCGATTAAAGACAGAACACCAATTCCACATAATGGTCCAAAACCAGCCAAGGTAAGAAGAGTTTAAAAAAATGTTTAATACTACTGAAAAAAGAGAAAGAGCGTTGGGTGTGAAACTTTTTTTAAAAGGAAAGAGGTGTTCTTCGGCTAAGTGTGCAGTTATAAGAAGACAGCAAAAACCAGGACAACATGGCGCCGCAAGAGTTAGAGCAATGTCTGAATATGGAACACAGCTTAAGGAGAAGCAGAAATTTCAGTTTTCTTATGGAATAAGAGAGTCTCAGGTTAGATCTTTATTTACAAAAGCTTTAAAATCTTCGGCAATTACAGGACAAACATTTTTAAGCCTTCTCGAGTCTAGATTGGATAATGTTGTTTTTAGATTGGGATTTGCCGAATCAAGATCAATAGCTAGGCAAATGGTTTCTCATGGACACATAACAGTTAATGGAAGAAAATTGAATATTCCTTCTTATTCTGTTAGTTTAGGAGATGTTATTTCAATAAGAAAAGAATCAAGAGATTTAAAGAATTTTTTGGAATTGGCAAATTATTTAAAGAAATATGAAGCACCAGTTTGGCTTTCTTTGGATAAAGAAAAGCTTGAAGGCAAGGTTTTGGAAAAACCAAAAGATTTTGATATAAGTTTTGATGTAAACTTAGTTGTTGATTATTATTCAAAATCCGTAAAATAATTTTAATTATAAAAACATGCGTTACGATAATTTAAGTGAGACAGTATCAATAAAAAGAATTTCAGAAGACCAGAAGAATGGTGTTTTTGAGATTGATGGTCTTTATAGCGGATATGGAATAACCGTAGGAAATGCTTTGCGAAGAATTTTACTTTCTTCTCTTCCAGGAGCAGCCATTACGCAAGTTAAAATAAAAGGAGTAAGCCATGAATTTTCCACTATTTCTGGCGTTCAAGAAGATGTAGTTGAAATTTTGTTAAATTTGAAAAGAATCAGATTTAAGATGTGGACAGATGAACCACAAGTTCTTTCTTTAAAAGAAAAGGGAGAAGGAGTAATCTCGGCTTCAATGATTAAATCAAATTCTCAAGTTGAAGTTGTAAATGGAAGCGAATTAATAGCTACCATCACAGATAAGCACGGAGAGGTTGATATGGAAATAACTGTTGAAAAAGGATTGGGTTATGTACCATCGGAGGCTCGCAAGGCTCAAAAGCTCGGAGTTGGAATTATGGCAATTGATTCTATTTTTACCCCTGTCATTTCTGTTAATTTTTCTATTGAAAATATGAGAGTTGAAGATAAAACAGATTATAATAAGCTGAAGATTTCTATAGAAACAGACGGGACAGTAACTCCTTCTTTTGCAATTAAGAGAGCTTCGGAAATTTTAGAATCTCACTTTAAAGAAGTTGCAAAATTGGAAATTTTAGGAGAAAAGCCTCCAAAGAAAGAAGGTGATGAAGTTGAGAAATCTGAAGATGGTGAATCAACTGAAAAAGATAAAAAAGCACCAAAGAAGGCAAAGAAAGCTAAGAAATAATCTGAAACAATGAGAAAATTTAATTTCGAAAGGGGAGATAGGAAACTCTTCTTCAAAAAAATAGCATCTAACCTAATAAGAGATGAAAGAATAGAAACGACAACTGCAAGGGCCAAAGAAATAAGGCCTATAGTTGAGCGCATGGTTTCTATGGGCAAAAAACAAACACTAGCTTCTTTTAGAAATTTACTTTCTAAACTTCCAAAAAAAGAAGCTGAAAAAGTTTATTTTGAAATAGCGCCTAGATATAAAGAAAGAAAGGGAGGCTATCTAAAAATAACTAAAACAGGCAATTTTAGAAAAAGAGATGGAGTCTTTAAGGCGATTATAGAATTCGTAAAATAAAATCAATATTTGATTTATTAAATAATTTATACTAGAATATTCTTTGAATTTATGAACATCCAAATAGATGCCACAAACGAAAAATTGGGAAGATTAGCTTCTAAAATAGCTTTTCTTTTGCAAGGCAAAAATGATCCGAAGTATAATCCTAGAATTTCTGGTGATGTTAGGGTTTCGGTCACAAACGCCGGAAAGTTAGTTGTTACTGGAAATAAAAATACTCAGAAAATTTATTATCACCACACTGGATATATGGGTCATTTAAGAGAGAAAAAATTTATGGAAGAATTTGAAAAATCTCCTGAAAAAATTTTACGTGGAGCTATTTATAATATGTTGCCAAAAAATAGACTAAGAAATGACAGGCTAAAGCGTCTTGCAATATTAAAGTAATTTTTAAAAAATGGTTTATACTAAAAAAACATCAACGAAGACCGTGGCGAAACCCTTGAAAAAAGATAGATATACAGAAGCAAATGGCGGAAGAAAAACCGCAACTGCGAGGGTTAGGATTTTTCAAAATAAATCCGGTGTTACGGTTAATGATAAAGACTTAAAAACTTATTTTGGTCAGGAAATCGATAGGAAAATTGTAATTTCTCCTCTTGAATTGTTAAGTATTGATTCTAAGGTTATGATCAGCGCCCATGTTTCCGGGGGCGGAATTGGAGCTCAGGCAGAAGCAATTAGAAATGCTACCGCAAGAGCTTTAGTAAAATTTAATGAAGAATTTAGAAAGCCTCTTAGAGCTTCTGGATATTTAACTAGGGACTCAAGAATGGTTGAAAGGAAAAAGTATGGCTTGAAGAAAGCTAGAAAATCTCCACAGTGGCAGAAGAGATAAAAATAAAAAAACTCGGACAAATCGGTCCGAGTTTTTTTATTTTTTTTGCCACTGGGGAGGGGAGTGGGGTCGGGAGAGGGCGGGAAATGAGCCCTATTCCGTATAGGAAAATATTAAAAACCTAGGGTTTTTAAGAAATCAGTTTAATTAAACTGATTTCTCCTCATTGGCAAAACTCTTAATAATCTAAAACTTATTTGAAGTATTTTAGGTTATAATATTATCACTTATTTAAAAGCATAATTTTATGAATAATAGTTTTATATCGGGTAAGAAGTTTTTGGTTGGGTCTTTATATTTTATATTTTTATTACATATTTTAGCTTCTATATTTGGTTGGTATGATTCAATAAAATACTTTGATTCTTTTCATCACTTTTTAGGTGGGGCTTGGGTATTTTTAGTGGGTGCTTATTATTGGTTTAAGTTTGGGATGGAAATTAATAATAAGCTTAATAAAAAAATAATATTTTTGATTTTTGGAGTGTCTCTAACGTGTTTATTTGGAATTTTTTGGGAATTTTTTGAATTTGGATTAGATCAATACTCTTTAATTAAGTATGGAGTATTGGGTGGAAATCAGGCTGGGCTACAAGATACCATGTCAGATTTATTGTTTGATATTTTAGGAGCAATAATGGCTGGATTTGCATATTTACCTCTTTTAAAACAAAATAGAAAATAGAATCAATTATACTAATGAAATTCATCATAGACGGAAGCAAAAAGCTTGCCGGAGAGATTGAAGTCCGTGGTTCAAAAAATGCAACCACTCCAATTCTGGCAGCGACAATTCTTTCTGAAAAAAGAATAGTTCTGAAAAATGTTCCTTTAATAAAGGATTGTTTAACCATGTTAGATATCTTGAAAAGCATGGGTTCTGAAATTGTTTGGATTTCTAAAAATTCCGTATCAATAAATAATAAAAATCTTGATCCTAAAAAATTAAATCAAGAATTGGTTTCTAAAATAAGATCTTCTCTTTTAATTGTTGGGCCAATGCTCGCGAGATTTGGAGAGGTTACTATTGCAACTCCTGGGGGATGTGTGATTGGAGCAAGACCAATAGATACCCACTTAGAAGCCTTTAGGTCATTAGGAGCAGAAGTTTCTTTTAATGAAAAAAATGGGGCTCATAATATAAAACTTTCAAAGGTATCTAAAAATTTAGTTATTTTAAGAGAGGCATCCGTTACTGGAACAGAGAGCGTGATGATGCTGGGATTTAAATATGCTTTCGAGATTAGAAATGCCGCTATGGAACCACACGTGGTTGCGCTCGGTAATTTTTTGAAAAAATTGGGAGTTAAGATGTCTGGGCTAGGAACTTATGCCGTGACTATCGTTCCAGCAAAAGATAAGCCAAAAGAAATTAATTTTTCGATTATTAATGATGAAATAGAGATGGGAACTTTTGCTATTTTGGGAGCTGCTACGAGAAGCAAAATTACTATATCTGGAATTATTCCAGAGCATTTAGATTTAACTTTGGAAAAGTTGCGAGAGATGGGCGTTGTTTTTGAGATTTCTGGAGATAAGATGATAATTGATGGTCCTAAGTGCGATTTAAAATCTGCAAAAATAGAAGCAAGGCCATATCCAGGACTACCAAGTGATTTGCAGGCGATGTTTTCAGTTTTGGCCACACAGGCAAAGGGTTCGTCTTTAATTTTCGATACTCTTTATGAAGGAAGATTAAAATATTTAGAGGAGTTAAAGAAGATGGGAGCTGAAGCGACAATCTTAGATCCTCACAGAGCCATAATTACTGGACCAACTATTTTATATGGAACAGAGGTTACGAGTTTAGACTTGAGAGCTGGAGCCACGCTAATTATTGCGGCTCTTGTTGCAAAAGGAAGAAGCACTCTAGGAAACGCAGAGCAGATAGACAGGGGATATGAAAAAATAGATGAAAGATTGACGAAAATCGGCGCAGATATAAAAAGAGAAGAATAATTTTATGTTTATAAGAAAAATTGGAATAGATTTAGGTACTGCAAATACAATAGTCTTTGTTCCTGGAAAAGGCTTCATTATTAATGAGCCAACTATTGTGGCGCTTAGTATGCCGGAAAATACTGTATTGGCTGTTGGTCAAGAAGCCAAGGAAATGATTGGAAAGACTCCGGAGGGAATTGTTCCTTATAAACCATTAAAAGATGGAGTGATAGCAGATTATTATATTACAAAAGCTATTTTAAAATATTTCATAACCAAAGCTGTTGGTAAATTTAATTTTTTTAAGCCAGAAGTTGTCATATCTGTTCCGGCCGGAATTACTCAGACAGAAAGAAGGGCAGTTATTAATGCTGCTAAAGAAGCCGGAGTTAGAGAAGTTTATGTTGTTAAGGAGCCAATTTTGGCTGCGTTGGGCGCAGGTATTCCAATTAATAATTATTCTGGAAACATGATTATTAATATCGGAGGCGGAACTTCAGAAGTGGCCGTTGTTTCTTTGGGCGGAATAGTTACTTGGTCAAGTTTAAGGATTGCCGGAAATAAATTTGATCAAGCGATAATGGATTATATTAAGAAAAAATATTCTTTAGCTATAGGAGAGCAAACTGCAGAGGCTATAAAGATAGAAATAGGAACAGCGTTGCCATTAAAAGATCAATCACAATATACTGTTCGCGGAAGAGATTTGATTACTGGATTACCAAAGGACGTGGTTGTAAAATCTAATGAAATTGCAGAAGCCCTAACTCCTCACTTGTTAGGAATCGCTAGTTCTGTTCAGGGAGTTTTTAATTCAACGCCACCAGAATTGGTTGCCGATATAATGGAGAAGGGAATAATCCTTTCTGGAGGAAGTGCTCAGATAAGATTATTAGATGAGTTTTTTAAGAGAATGACTGGAGTTTCTACTTATTTAGCCGAAGATCCTTTGTTCTGCGTTGCAAAGGGAACAGGAATAATACTTGATCACTTAGACGTATATAAGAGGATTCTTTCGAATAAGAGGTAAATAATTTCATATTTAAAATATGGCAAATATAAATGACCTCAAAAAAATGTTTTCAAAAATGTCCGAGGAGGATTTATTTGCTAGTGCATATTTATTTTTTGGCGATAATTTAAAAAGCCAAAATGATTTTTTAAAAAGCTTGGGAGCTTTTTTGGAAACCGGTGATTT
>SIBX01000029.1 GCA_009694925.1 Minisyncoccota bacterium | reverse complement strand
ATAAATAGCAGGTATAAAAAGCCATACTATAAACAAGCACAAAGGGGTCAGTAAATGATAAAAAGAAAAATCATTGAAATATATAATAAATTGTTTTTGATAAACAACAACGAGAATTATTGAAAGAAGTGCAAAAAATATAGTGTGTTGCCATGATTTTTCATAGTAAGTAATGTTGTGCTTTTTAAAAAGATAGTTAGTAAGACCTAGCGCACTAATCCAAAAAAATAACCAAATTATTATCCACGTAATCATAAATTATTTGTATTACCACTTATAGCTTCAATATCAAAAGTATATCAGGTTGGAACTGAATTTACTATATGAAATAAAGATATTATCTAAAAATTCTCCTATGCGCTCCTAATGGGAATCGAACCCATGTCAGCGCCTTGAGAAGGCGCTGTCCTGGCCACTAGACGATAGGAGCAAACTATTTATCCAACTTCAATACTTCCACTATCCTTTCCATTCTTATTCCTCTTGACCCCTTAATTAAAACCAAATCACCCTGTTTAATCAAGCCTAAAACCTCCTGTGAGGCGGTATCTGAGTCGAGGTATCGTTTTATACTCCTTCTATCAAAACCAGCCCCCAAAGCCCCATCCTCAATAAACCTAGCATCTTCGCCAATGATAAATAAATAATCAAAAAACTTAGCAGCCAAATTACCAACTCTTCTATGAGCATCTTCGCTAAATTTACCCAATTCAAGCATACTACCCAAAAATCCTATCCTTCTCTTTGCCTTAATAGAACCAACTTCTTCAATAGCAGATAAATAAGAAGCCAGAGACGCATTATAAGAATCGTCTACAATTAAAGATCCATTAATTCCCTTTAAAACATTCATCCTGCTTTTCTCTGGAGCAAAACTATTCAATCCCCTTATTGCCTCTACTAAATTCATACCCAAAGATAATCCCGAAGCAACTGCAACGGCCGAAGCATAAGCCACCGGCTTACCGATAGAATTTCTAACTCTTACCGGCACAAAACTTCCATTATATTCTAATTTAAAATTCACCTCTGGCACGCCATCTTCGCTTATCTTGCTCTCATAAGAAGATATTTTAATATCATTCTCCTTATTGAATCCGAATGATAAAATTTTGGCCCTAGTTCTCTTTTTTAATTCTTGAAATTTAGAATCGTCGCCATTTAAAATTGCATACTGTGAAACATAAAATCCCTCAATCAACTTTGCTTTTTCTCTCAAAACAGCATCAGCGTCTGGATATTTGCCAACATGAGCCGGTATTTCGCCTATAAAAGTTATAATTCCCAAATCTGGCCTTATTTTAGAAACTAATTTTTTAATATCTCCCGGGCTGTCAGCACCATATTCCAAAACTAGAAACTGAGGATAAATCTTGTTTTTAAAAACAAGATTTAAAAAAGCTTCTAATATTATTTCTAAAAAAACTTTAATTTTAAAAAATAAAGAAAAATTCATATCTTCCCCATGTCTGCTTATAGAAATAAGCTTATCCGGATTCAAACTAGATATGATAGTTATCGGAAGACCAAATTCATTATTAAAACTGCCAAAACTTTCTCTAACCTTATATTTAGTCGATAAAACACTATAAATAGCCTTCTTTGCGGAAGTTTTTCCAACTGAACCAGTTATCCCTACTACAAAAGGTTTATATTTTTTAATAGTTAAACTAGCCAAAAAAGACAAAATTGCACTCAAAAATCTATTTTTCACTCTTTTTCTTAGTTATTCTTAATATCTGACAGATTATCAGGCGGAACATTAAAATATTCAAGTAAGAAGGTCATAACATCTTTAAACGCAGGCACCACTGTGACGCCAGCTAAAGGTCCTATCTCTGGCCTATCAATTTTAACTAGAACAGTAAATCTAGGATCAAGAGCGGGTGCAAAACCTATAAATGTATGGATATAGGCATTTTCTTCGTAGCCGGAAGATTTTAATTTTGAAATCTGAGCAGTTCCAGTCTTTCCCGCAACGTTATACTTTGGTATTTCTGCATATTTACCATTTAAAACGGCTTGTATCATCATATCTCTAACTTGTTCGGTCGTTTCTTTAGAAACAACGTGTCTTATTATTTCTGGTTTTTCAGATTTAAATATTAGAGGACGCATAATATTTCCTCCATTTGCAATTGCAGAAAATGCGCCAATCATTTCAATTGGAGTCACCGCAACTCCTTGTCCAAAAGATGCAGTTGCCACATTTATTTCTGGAACATTATCTCCGTCTAAAGACTTTAAATTTCCCCTAACCTCTCCCGGTAAACTTATTTTTGTTTTTTCGCTAAAACCAAAGTCTGTGATGAATTTTTTAAATAAATCTTTTCCTAAAAGAGAGGCAACATATGCCGCTCCAGTATTTATTGAATGACCTATCACGTCGGTCATGGAAACCTTTCCATAAGCCGTTTGATTGAAATTAGTTATTTTCTTTTTATTTAAGAGAAGAAATCCCTTATCAAAAAACGTTGATTCTGGAGTTATTTTTTTCTCCTCTATACCAGCAGACATCGTAATCGGTTTCATAACTGAACCTGGCTCGTAAATAAGTTGAAGTGATGAATTTAAAAAACTTGCTAAAGGATATTTACTATAAGAATTTGGATCAAAGTTGGGATAGTTTGCTAAGGCTAAAATTTTTCCAGTTTTAGGTTCTTGAATTATTATTGATCCAGCGGTAGCCTTTTTAGTCACCACAACTCTCTCTAAAATTTCCTCTATCTTAGATTGAATATTCCTATCAATATTTAAAACAATATCTTCTCCAGAACTGCCAGGCAAAAGAACATTATCGCCCTCAATCTTATCGGAACCGCTTAAATCATCGTTAAACAAGCTTTCAACTCCATATCGTCCCTTAATTTCATCATCTTCCCCACTAGGACCAACGAACCCCAAAACATGGGATGCAAGTTTTTCATACGGATAAAATCTAGCATCCCTAGAATCAATATATATTCCGGGTAAATTTAAATTTTTAACTTTTTCTGCATCATAATCAGAAACTTTAAAAATTATTTCTTCGTAAAGATCATTTTTTTTAAGAAGCTTATCTTGTATTTTATTCTTATCTATAGATAAAGTATCTGAAAGAATTTCTGAAGTCTCTTTTACATCGGAAATTTCAGACGGCACAGCATAAATATATTTATATGGCTTATTAACAGCAGCCGGACTAAGATTACCGTTTTTGTCCGTGAAATAAATTTCCCCTCGTTTGGTTAAAGAATTTTTAGAAAACTTAAATTGAGCAAAAGCTTGCTTAAAGTAAGAATCGCCTTCATTTATTTGAATATTATAAAGATTTGCTCCTAATATAAAAAACAGACTCAAAAAAAAACTTATCAAAACTATTGACCTGAATGTTCTATAATTTTTTGTTTTAAAATTTTGATTTTTCATTCGAAATATTTACAAAAACAAAAACACCTCCAAAAAATATTAAATAAAACGGAAACTCTTTTATTAAAAACTTCTAATTCTGACTAGCTAATTTTAAACCATCTGCCTCAATATACAAAGGGGATTTTTCCAACACTAAACCCAACAACTTATTACTAGCTTCTTTCGTGTTTAAATCCGAAGATTCATCCAGTAATCTGACCAATTCAAGGTTTTTAGATTTTTCAAGTTTAAAATTTTCTTGGATATTAGATGCTGAATTTCTCAAATTCATAGAAAGATTATAGTTATAAACAATTATTCCCAAAAAGCTTATTACAGTCATTACCATAAAAGCATTTAACCAAGCAATTATTCCTATTTTTTTCTTTTTTAAATTCATTTTTAATATATTTATTTATAAAACTTCTAATGCCCTAAGCTTTGCCGATCTCGATCTTCTATTTTCTAAAATTTCTTTTCTGTCAGGAGGAATCGGTTTTTTTGTTAAAATTTTTCCCTTTCCTGTTTTTTCTATATTTTTAAATTCATTTTTAACGATCTTATCCTCAAGTGACTGAAATGAAACGACCACTATTCTTCCGCCATGCTTTAAGATGTGCTCCGAATCTCTTAAAATCTTTTCTAAAGCGCCCAACTCATCATTTATAAAAATCCTGAAAGCCAAAAATGTTCTAGTTGCTGGATGGATGCGACCCATTTCATAATTTTTAGGAAGTGTCTTTTTAACTGCATCAACCAGCTCAAAAGTTGTCTCTATCGGTTTCTTTCTCTGCGTTTCCCATATCGATTCAGCAATCTTTCTAGCAAACCTTTCTCCGCTATAATCTCTTAGAATCTTTTCTATTTCATCTTTCTTTAATCTTCTTAAGGCATCTCTTAATGGCTCTTTTGAGTCCTCGTAAGTCATAAGTAGCGGCTCATCCCTCATAAAAGAAAATCCTCTGCCATAATCCTCTATTTCAGAAGAAGAAAAGCCAAGATCAAGTACTAAACCATCTGCTTTTTCAATTAATGGACTTACAAATGAATCTCCTAGTTCTGAAAAATTTCCCTGTTTAAAAATTAAATTTCCAGATTCTATATCTTTTTTAAATTTATCTTTGCCATTTTTAATAGCCACAGGGCTTAAATCAACTGCCAAAACTGTTCCACTACTATCAACTGCTTTTAAAATTTCACTAGTATATCCCCCCTCACCAAAAGTTCCATCGATTATAAAATCTCCTGGTTTGGGATCTAAGTAATTCATAACTTCTTTTAAAAGTACTGGAATATGAGACATTGTTTTAAATTCCCAACTCCCCCATCTTTTCTGCTATTTCGTCCGATTGCGACTCTGTTTTTGTTTTATAATCTTTCCAAGAAGCCTCATCCCAAACTTCAATTCTATTAAACAATCCGGTTACAACCGCATTTTTGCTTAATCCTGCATATTGCCTTAGATATTCTGGAACCAAAACCCTCCCCTGATTATCAATTTCAACATCAACCGCACCAGACATCATAAGCCTCACAAATGCTCTAGAATTTGCTTGAGCAAGCGGTAAATCAATTAATTTAGTAGCAAGTTTTTCCCATTCTGTTTTTGAAAATATAAATAAACATCTATCAAGACCTCTGGTAATAATGGCGCCAGAAACTAAACCTTTTCTAAATTTTGCCGGAATCGCCATCCTACCTTTTAAATCCAAGCTATGTGCGTACTCTCCTATAAACATTTATTTATCTTATTTTTAAAGCTTTTTTCTTAAGTTATCCCCAGATTCATCGGTTATCCCCATACTTATCCACAATTCCCCACTGCCCAATAACTATACTCCACTATCCCCCAAACTTCAACAAATAAAACTGTTAATAAATAAAAAATCCGCCACGCTTTTTATAGATAGGCGGATCTTTCTCAAAAAACCAATAAAGGCTTAATTCGTCTTAATCATCACTTCTTCTGTTCCTGAATTTCCAAACCACTTTTCCAACCAATTCTTCATTTTTTCTATTTCAGAAGTTTGCCCAGCAATAATATCACTTGCAAGTATTAATATTTCTGGTTTTTTTGAAGTAGTAAGAGCTTTATTTGCCATAACCAAAGCTCCTTCATGATGAATTATCATCTCACTTAAAAATGCTCTATCAAATTCATCTCCTGACTTATTTTGTATCCCAATCATCATATCTTGCATGCCCTTATGCATTTGAGAAGTTACCGTTCCTTTATCTATATCACCCATTAAACCTACTTTAGAATCATTATCTCCAAAACCCCAAACCAAAAAACCTATAAATACTCCTAATATTAAAATTATAGTACCGCTGAAAAAATTATTATTTTGCATGTTTTTATTAATTTAAACCGTTTAATCATTCTAAACAGAAAATAAGCAAAAAAACAATAAGACAAGATCTAGACCCCAACTAATATAGCAGCTAAATAACTTTCCTTTCTTAAGGAACCATCTTCTCTAAAGTCCTCATCTTGGCCCAAAATGGTCATCTTTTTAATTCTACTTCCCCCAAAAGTGGACGCAGTAACCATATTTTTTAAATCATCTGCCGAAATTTCACTAAAATTAGTTGCCACAAATAAATATCCTCCATCATTTAATATCTTCAAAGACATATCAATTAAAACTGGCAGATCTTTTTTAACGCTGAAAACCTTTCCATTATGAGTAGAAAAAGACGGAGGATCAATAATTATGATGTCGAAAAGGTTATTTTTCTTAACTGCTATTTTTAAATATTCAACCGAATCAAAAACGGTAAATTCATTTTTTTCTGGCAATATTCCGTTTAATTCATAATTTATTTTTCCCCTATTTAATATTTTTTTACTTATATCCACGTTAACTACGTTAGATGCCCCGCCGCTTCGCGCGTAAACCCCAAAAGAACAAGTATAAGCAAAAAGGTTTAAAACCTTTTTACCAGCCGATAATCTCTTAATAATCTCTCGATTTCGTCTCATGTCCAAAAATAATCCCGTATTTAACCCATCATTCATATCAACTTCGAACTTGAGACCATTTTCCAGAACTACGGTCTTAGAATCACCAAGATTTTTTTCTGTCATTGTCGGGCTTGACCCGACAATCCAGTTAGAAATCCAAATTTCAGATTTAAAAGCATCTTTTTTAGAAGACGCAGACTCTGTTCTGTCTTTAATAATGAAATAAACCCCACCACAATCATTTTTAACAAAATTAATCAAAGTTTCTTTTTCACCTAACCACTTTTTACTAAAAATCTGCGCCACAAAATGTTTATTGTGTTTTTCCAAAACCAAACCATCAAGATCATCTGAGGCGCCATTAACCAAACGCACAGTGTTTGTTGTTTTAGTCAATTTCTCTCTTTTATCTACGGCTATTTTCAATAAACCTAAAATCTCATTATTCATTTTGTGGGCTTTGCTTCGAAATTTTTTTAAAATCGGTGAACTTCACTATTAAAAATAGCGGAAAAATTCGATAATAACAAATTTAGCAACAATATAGAAAGTATCTAAATAGAAAAAGACCCGCGTGGATCCTTATAGGATACTCACGCGGGTCGGGCGGACATTTTCGCACGCTGTTGACGCTTGTAGCAACAGTAGCAAAGTCCAAGTGCTCGGATGACTTTCGTTTTCTTGCACTCGGCACATTGACCGACTTTGCTCCTATTGCAACACGCAGGACAGATAGCCTTGCCAGTCTCATTATGACCATACACCGGCTTGACCTCGCCACACTTGCAACACTTCTCGTGCATGGAAAAGTCTCGGTAACGAGCCCTCTGATAACAATTCCCGCAGATGGCTTTGCCGGCCTCGTTACGAACTGCCACATATTTGACCTTTCTACACTCGAAACATTCCTCGTGCTTGGAAGGGTCTTTGATATAGCAGCTATGACAGATGGCTTTGCCGGCCTCGTTGCGAACTGCCACACATTTGACCTTTCTACACTCGAAACATTCCTCGTGCGTGGAAG
>SIBX01000028.1 GCA_009694925.1 Minisyncoccota bacterium | reverse complement strand
CGTCTACGTAAACGGCATAAGCACTTGATACCTGAAATGCAAAAGTTAATATCAAAAAAACGTGGTAACTATAAATAACGCTTTTAATCGTAATTGTATTTTTTTTAACATACTAGGGATAGATTCTCTATCATATCTTATGGATTTTAAGCCACAAGGTTTGAGCAACTACCGAACATTAAGTTGTAACCTACAATTTAGCATGAAATTGGAAAAAGTTAAATTATATATAACTTCCGCTGTTTATTTTTGGCAAGATACAGACTAGTATCAATTTATAGCCTAGATATTAATAATTAAAGATCAAAAGCTATTTATTGAACCAAATGAATGGCTTGTTCCTATTGCAAACAGCTATCCTGCTCTTGAAAAAGAATACCTAAGGTTAGAACCGAAAGTAACACCTATAAAACAAGAAAAAACAGAAGCTATCGCCTCTGTTCGTTCACGATGGCTCCGGAGGTAGGGATCGAACCTACGACATCCTCGTTAACAGCGAGGCGTTCTACCACTGAACTACTCCGGAATGACTACCTAATTAAGAGGAGTAGTAATATACTATAATATGAAGCAAAATAATTCAATAATTTACACTAAACATCTATGCCAGAATCAAGCAGTAAAAAAAATATATTAATTTCGATAGGTGCATTTCTTATATTGGGAATTGGTTTTTTGGTAAATTCTCGAACTTCTGTTCCGGTAACAGAAAAAGCAAATGCTTTCTGGAAAATATATACAGACGCAACTCAAGGAATAAAATTTAAATATCCATTATTATCTAATAATTTTATTACTCCTCAAGAATGGCCTCCTAAGGTGACCGTTTTTTCAGATCCATTTAATTGCGACGAGGTATTAGAAAAAAATCCTTCAAATATAGAAATGACTGAAAGAGTGGTTAATAATTCTACTTATTGCGTAAATACTCAAAATGAAGGTGCTGCTGGAAGTGTTTTTACGACATATAACTATAAGACCGCTCTTGATAATGAGAGAGCATTGGCTTTGAGTTTTATCTTGCAATATCCTAGATGCGAAAATTATGATGAGCCAAATAAAACAGACTGTACGATGGAAAATGAAAATTTAAACGTTGATAATCTGGCGGATGTTATTTTAAAGAGCGTTGTTTTTAAATAAACTGATTATTGTATATGAAAATTTTAGGAAAAATATTCTTAGTTTCTTTTTTCTTGAATTTTATTTGGGAAAATTTACACGTTTTCCTTTATGATAATTTTATGGGAGGAGAAATTACGGAATTAATACTTTTAAGAGCGTCTTTTGTTGATGCAATAATTATTAGCGTAATTTCTTTACCATTTTTATATTTCGGTTTTCTGAAATCTAGAGAGTGGATAATGATCCTTATTGGGTTTGTTTGGGCAATCGCTATGGAGTGTTATGCCCTAAATACAGAAAGATGGGCGTATAATAATTTAATGCCCATTATTCCTTTAATTAATGTCGGGTTAACTCCGACTATTCAATTGGGATTGTTGGGATTTATAAGTTTTAAAATAGTAGTAAAAAAATAGGCATCTAACTCGCTCATTTTTGGTCCAAAAATTTCGCGAAGCAACTTTATTTTGTTATAATCGTTTTAAATATAAATTTAAAATGTAAAGAATAAAGCCGTGCAGAAAAAGGAAAACAATTATGCTTTTATAGATAGTCAGAATCTTAATCTAAGTATTCGTGAATTGGGATGGAAATTAGATTTTGCCAGATTTCGCGTTTATCTTAAAGAGAAATACGGAGTTAGTATGGCATATTTGGTTATTGGATATATAAAGGGCAATACTAGTCTTTATAAATATTTACAAGAATCCGGTTTTATATGTGTTTTTAAACCAACTTTGGAATATAAAGATGGAACAACTAAGGGTAATTGTGACGCAGAGTTAGTGTTGCAAGCGATGATTGATTATAAAAATTATGATAAGGCTGTTATCGTGACTGGAGATGGGGATTTTAATTGCTTAGTTAATTATCTTATTGAAAAAGAAAAGCTTAAGGTTTTATTAATACCCAACAGGTTTAAATTTTCAGCCCTTTTAAAATTTAAAAATATAAAGTCGTTTTTAGCCTATATGAATGATTTGAAAGAAAAATTAGCTTTAAGAGCCTTAAAAAAGAAAAGGCCCTACAAGGACGGAACCTTGTAGGGTGATCTCTTCTATTGGTGATAGAATCATTATATCAGGTTGGTTATTTCAGTCAAATTTAGGCAACTATATTAAACTTAAAACAAAAGCATGGTGGAACATTTTAATCTAACGATTTTTGGGGAAGTGCAGGGATTATATTTACGAAGAACATTAGAAAAAGAAGCCAATAGAGTTGGTGTGTTTGGATTTGTTAGAAACGAAGAAGATGGTACGGTTTATTTAGAAATAGAAGGAAAACCAGAAATAGTAAAAAATTTTATAGATTGGATAAAGAAAGGAGCTGGTGGAGGGGATTATACGATTGTACAGGTAGAATCTGTTAAGGGGATATATAAGGCCTTTGATAAGTTTGAAATTAAATAGATTTTTATAAAAAAAAGAGCGCCTTCTAACCCAAAGGTTGAAGGCGCAATTACCCAGATGTTTCGTTGAACAAATCACGGAAGGAGGGTCTTTAGTTCTTCCGCGGTCGGATCGCAGGAACGCATCATGACGACACTGATCAGTATCAGAGCAATCACGATCATGGCTACCGGTTCGGAGTTGAGAATTCTGCAGGACAGTTTCCAACTCTGAACCAAGAGATGCCAAAGACCCCTTACGAAATGAATTGTGGGAAAGAACTTCATCGCGACCCTCGGAAATCGAATCAACCTGGTTCGCGCATGCAAGAGGCTCCTCCAAGCCTCGCCGTGAAAGAGGAGAAAATCTGAAATCGTAACGGAACCATCCATTCGACTCTCCACGAAACAAACAGCATCGCCCAAACTGTCTGTTTGTCCGGGAAAACGAAAAGCAGGACGGTAAAGGTGCTAATATCTATAATATCACCTATATTCTAATAAGTCAATAAATTTATTTGTTAATAATTTAGAGGCCTCTATCTTTTAAAATTTTTAGAAGTTCTTCTTTAGAAACTAAGCCCTTTTTCTTTATTTCATCTTCTACTCCTTTTTTTATAACTTCTTCCATCATGGCTTTTTGTTCTTTGGCTTGAGCCATCATGTCTTTTATTTGTTCTGGAGACATACCCTTTAACATTTCGGAGGCTTGTTTGAATTGATCAAAAATTCCCATATTTTTATTTTAAATAATTTTAAGATAATTAAAATACTAGCAAAAATATAAAAACAAAAAAAGAGACCAAGTAAATGCGTTGCCTAATAACTGTTAATAAAATTATCGAAATGTTTGATATAATTATTTTATAGGAAATCCGCGCGTGAGGCGTGGATTTTTTATTTTAATTAAATTTACTTGATATTTGGCAAACATTTTGTTAGACTGCTAACTGAAAATTAAATTTAATATAATTTTAATATGAACTTAAAACCCTTAAGCAATAGAGTTTTTATAGAGCCTATAAATGAGGATAAAACTACAAAATCTGGATTAGTAATTCCAGAAACGTCCGAGAAAGAAAAACCAATTAAGGGTAAAATTTTAGCTACTGGTCCTGGAAAAAGAAATGAAAAGGGTGAGATAATCCCTATGTCTGTAAAAATTGGAGATATGGTGATTTTTAAAAAATATGGACCAGACGAAGTTGAAGTTGATGGTAAAAAATATTTAGTTGGAGAAGAAGAGGATATTTTAGCAATAATTCAATAATAAATATTATGGCAAAGCAAATTTTGTTTAATGAGAAGGCGAGAAGAGCTTTAAAAAGAGGAGTTGATAAATTGGCAGACGCAGTTCGCGTAACTTTGGGACCTAAGGGAAGGGCCGTGGTTTTGGGTAAAAGTTATGGTTCTCCTATTATTACTCGCGATGGAGTGACTATTGCAAAAGAAATTGAGCTTGAAGATAAGGTTGAAAATATTGGAGCGGAGATTGTTAAGCAGGTTGCTTCAAAAACTAATGATTTAGCTGGAGACGGAACAACTTCTGCAACTGTTTTGACGCAGGTTTTTGTGCGCGAAGGTTTAAAAAATATTACTGCTGGCTTGGATCCAATTGGTCTTCAGAGGGGAATGGAGAAGGCGTTGAAAGTTGCCACGGATAAGTTAGTTTCAATATCTCAAAAAATAGCTAACAAGGAGGAGATTAAAAACATTGCAACTATTTCGGCTAGAGATTCGGATATCGGAGGATTAATAGCTGATGTGATTGAAAAAATTGGAAAAGATGGAGTTGTGACCGTTGAAGAGTCGCAAACATCCGGCTTATCAAAAGAAATAGTAGATGGTTTGCAATTTGATAGGGGTTATGTGTCTCCTTATATGATTACCAATCCAGAAAAAATGGAAGCTAGCTTAGAAAATCCATATGTGTTAGTAACTGATAAAAAGATTTCTGCTATAGCCGATTTGGTTCCATTGTTAGAAAAATTGATGCAGGCTGGGAAAAAAGAACTTGTAATTATTGCTGATGATGTTGATGGCGAGGCTTTGCCGGTTTTAGTTGTAAATAAAATTAAAGGAATATTTTCTTGTCTTGCAGTAAAAGCTCCTGGGTTTGGAGATAGAAGAAAAGAGATGTTGCAGGATATTGCGACGGTTGTTGGGGCAGAATATATTACTGAAGATTTAGGTAAAAAAATAGAGAATATAGAAATTGCTTCTTTGGGGCAGGCGCATAGAGTCATATCTAATAAAGACAATACGACGATTGTTGGAGGAAAAGGATCTAAAGAAGAGATAGAAAAAAGGATTTTTCAAATAAAGTCTCAACTTGCAAAAGCTGATTCTGAATTTGATAAGGATAAGTTAAATGAAAGACTTGGAAAATTATCTGGAGGAGTCGCCGTTATTAAGGTTGGCGGCGTAACGGAGGTTGAGCAAAAAGAAAAACAGCACAGAATAGAAGATGCTGTTAATGCTACTAAGTCTGCACTCGAAGAGGGAATTGTCCCTGGGGGCGGAGTGGCTTTAGTGAGAGCATCTTTAGCTGTTGAGGAATTTATAGAAAGCCTAGATAAAAATCAATTACCAGAAATTGTTGGAGCAAAAATTATTCTTGAGGGACTTAGGACGCCAATTCAGCAGATTGCAGAGAATGCTGGTTTTGATGGAGCCGTTGTATTGAATAATGTATTAAAAGATTCGGGAATTTATTATGGGTTTAATGCTGATAGTGGAAAGTATGAAAATTTAATGAAGGCGGGGGTTATTGATCCGACTAAGGTTGTAAGAGTTGGATTGCAAAATGCTGTTTCTGCAGCTTCTATGCTTGTGATAACGGAAGCGGTGGTTTGTGATGAACCAGAAAAAAAAGATAGAAAGAAAAATACTGACGAGGAAGAAATGGGTTCGAGCGAATACTAAATAAGAATAAGTGAAAATGCGTCTTTAAATAAAGATGGATTTCTGCTTTAATGATATTAATATGAATGAAATCCAACCTATTAAAATAACTATTACGGATAAAATTTTAAGGGCGACTTTCTTAAAATTTATTCCTAAAAATGTAACTCCTAATCAAGTTACAATTTTTAGATTTTTCACGATACCATTTATTTTATTTTTACTTTTTATAGAAGAATATAGATGGGGATTGGCTTTATTCGCAATTTCTGCTTTTTCTGATGCGGTTGATGGATCTCTGGCAAGGACGAGAAATATGACTACTGAGTGGGGAGAAACCTTTGATCCGGTTGCAGATAAGATTTTGATTTCTTCGGTTGCGCTAATTATTCTGCCAAAATTTTTTGGATTTCCACTTCTTTTTGCTTTAATTTTTATGGAAATGATTTTAATTGGAAGCGCTTATTATAAAAAATATACAAAGAAAAGAAGGATTTCTGCTAATTTTTGGGGAAAAACTAAGATGGTTTTGCAATCAGTAGGCTTGGGATTGGCTTTTTGGGGGATTATTACGCAAAGCTCGAGCTTATTTTTTGCAAGCGAAATATCTCTTTATACTTCGTTGTTTTTTGCGATAATAAGCATACTTACTTACGGAATTTGATTTTTCGTAAATGTTGTAATATAATCAATAAACTAAAATGAAATTAGAAATACACCCAGAATACATAGAGAATGCTCAAATAAAGTGCGTTTGCGGAAATGTTATTAAGTCTGGATCTACAAAAAAAGAGATGCATGTTGAAATTTGTTCAAATTGTCATCCATTTTTTACTGGGAAAGAAAATTTAATAGATATCGCTGGAAGAGTTGAAAAATTTAATCTTAGAAAGAAAAAAGCATCAGAAGTTACTAAGGCTGAGAAAAAGCCAAGAGTTAAAAAAGAAAAAGCTTCTACAAAAAAATCCGCTAAATAAGCGGATTTTTGTTTCTTATCTTATTCCGCTATCACAGGAAATATCAATGTTAATATGCTGACCAGCTATTAACTCTAGATTTTTTTCTTCGCAGCGAGGGAGCGCATTGCTTATTTGAGGGCGAATTATCCATTTGCCAACCGGAAGTTCGGTTGTAAATTTTCCTTCTTTGTCGGAATTAATGGTTTTATGTAGTTTTTGACCGGAAGTATAAATTCCTATTTTTGTAGGAAAGGGTCTATCCATACATTCTTCTTCTTTGCCTAATTGGACAACGGGGCAAACTGGTCCGATATGTATAAAGCCACTTACTTCACTTTCGTTTATGGATATTTCATTTTTTGCAATAATAATTGTTGCTGTTTTCTCTGTGATTGTTTCAAGTTTGAATGTGTAGCCACTTTCATTAACGGATCGCGAGGTTATTATTCCAAGACGAATTTCTTTTGGGACGTTGTCTGATTTACTATCTATTATTTTAAATACGGCAGAGAGTTCGCCCGCCCAAACACAGACTACATTTTTTGGACAACGAGAATCGTTTATTTCTATTAGAGTTAATTTTAATCCACCATCCAAATTCTTTGTTTGATTTATATTAAATACTATTGGAGATCCATATTCTTTTTCTTCTGGAATTATTACATCTACTGGTTTATTGTCGCTTTTTGGGCTGGTATATAAATAGCCGGCAATTCCTACCAAAAACATCATTATTATTAAAGTGTATTTTTTCATTTAATTTAATTATATCTTATTTTTTGATATTTCTCTTAACTTTGTTAGTATAATAACTGCTATTTGGAGGAGTCGCATAGCGGTCTAGTGCGCAGTCCTGGAAAGACTGTGTATCCGAAAGGGTACCGCGAGTTCGAATCTCGCCTCCTCCGCACTTCGGCAAGCTCAGTGCAAGCCAAATTATTTAATAATTATTAAAATGTGGCATACCGCTAAAATTTAAAAATACGATTTGAATCGTGTTTTTTTAATATGCTACAATTCAAATATAATGTTTAGTAAATCTTACAAAGCAATACCACTCATACTATTTTTGATATTTATTTTCGCTCCGAGTTTTGTCTTTGCGCATCAACCACGCATCACCGAGAGCCGGCTGACGGAAGTGCCAAGCCCAGAAGTTTCTAAAGCGTATTATGGCAAGCTCACCGGCGAGCCAGATG
>SIBX01000027.1 GCA_009694925.1 Minisyncoccota bacterium | reverse complement strand
CAGGAGATAGCAGAAAATTTTTAATTTTTTCTAATGAGAGATCTTTGATTGTCAGCGCAATTTTTAAGGCTAAATCATATTCATTAGAAACATATCAGCCGACACAATTCACGATTTCTGGCATTAATCCAATAGAATCTATTTGTGGATGGGGAGTTCGTTTTGAGAAAAATCTAACCGGCGATGATAAGTATTATGTATATAAAGACGTTGATTCGTCGGGAACTTGTTCCGGAGCGACAGTGGGCCATTTTGATGTCTTAGAGCTAGCTCAAGTTTTTGAGAAAGGAAAGCTTGATAAAAATATATTAAAATTTAATTGTCTGGATATTTTGACTCCGGGCGGTTCTTGTCTTGTGGGGAGTGATCAGTCCTCGATAGATGTTTTTTTTCAGCCACCTGACCCAAAAGTTATTTTTAATCCGGATTTTATAAATTCTAGACAGGCAGTTATACGGCTAGAATTTTCTGGTGGCGGTTGTTCGGTTATAAAGATAAACAGATCTTCTCAAATTAATTTAGAAGAATTTTCTGACTCATGTTAAATAATAAAAAAGGACAGTCTATAATAGAGCTTTTGGTCGCCTCATCGGCGATTATTGCTGCCGTACTGGGAATTGTTACCCTTCTAAATAAATCACTTGGATTCAATAGAATTAATGGCGATACTTATACTGCAACTTTCTTATCTGCCGAGGGAGTGGAAATAATAAAAAACTTTTTTGATAGGCAATACATCATTGAAAAAGACAGTGGATCTGCCTCTTTTTATGGATGGGGCGCTGGAAGAATTGAAGCTGGAATATATGAAGTTGGTTTTTCTGATAATGTTTTAAGAAAGTTGAGTTGTGTGTTGGCCGGCGATCCTAATAAAAAAAATGTATATGATCTTCTTTTTGGTTGCGCTGAAGCAAGAAATATTACTTATTCAGACATTGACAGATATTCATACAATCCCGCAGGAAGCAGGACAAAATTTAAAAGATTAATAATAATAGACGATCCGCATTCTTCTGCCGTGCCAGATTTAGACTTAGAATATAGGGTTACTTCTGCTGTTGGTTGGGAAAGCAAGGGAGGAAAGTTTTCTTTGTTTGTGCAGGATTTTTTCCTTCCATGGAGAACTCCATAAAAGCAAAATTAAAATGCAAAAATTAAAAATCAAAATAAATGCGGGATTCACAGTTGTTGAGCTTTTAGTCTCGATGGCTATCTTTGTTATTCTGGTTGGGATTGTTTCTGGTATATTTGTTAATTCACTAAGGATTCAAAAAGCGGTTATTTCGCTTATGGCAACTAATGATAATTCTAGTTTAGTTTTAGAATCTATTGCTAGAGATATAAGAACCGGATCTAATTTTTGCATATCTGATTTTGCGGGAAGTTGTATTGTGGGAGATGTTGGAACTGCTTTTAGATTTACTAATGCTAATGGCGGTGATTCTATTTATAGACTTGATCCGTTGGAAAAATCTATACAGAAAAGCGAAGATCTTGGCGTTAGTTTTGAAAGATTAACTTCTTCGTTGGTTGATATAAAAATTTTTGAAATAAGATTGGTTGATTTGCAGATTTTAAATGCAACTGGAGGATTGGGAATTGGAGAGGAATGGCCTTCTAGGGTTAATTTATTTTTAAAAGTCGGATCAAAAGATCCAAAACTTACTGGTATATTTACGGACCTACAAATGACAACTTCGGCAAGAAATTTCTAGAAAAATAAGATGTATATAAATAATAAAAATAATTCAGGGCAGGTAATGTTGGTGACGGTGCTATTTTTGGCATCGGTTTTTTTAGTTGCGACAGCCGTTGCCGGAGTTTTAACTTTGAATCAAACAAGACAGACTAATATTGCAGTTGATTCTATGAGAGCTATTTACGCAGCAGATGCTGCTTTGGAAAGAGGGCTCTTTAAGGTTTTTAGATGTAATAATTTAAATGCGCCGGATCAGGCCATAATTGTTGGGACAGATGTTTGCTTGGAGTCTGGTAATAGCCAATATGACAATTCTTTTACGGGCAAATTAACAGACAATCAAACTTATGAGCTTTTAATTTCTAAAATTGCAGGATGTCCATTTGCTGCGGCTCACGATGACAGCACTTTGCCGGATGAATTAACTTGTATTAAGTCTGTTGGGAGGGCTGGATCAGCGGCCAGAGCCTTTACAATAGGATTTTAAATCCTAAATGAT
The DNA here is from genome assembly GCA_009694925.1 of Minisyncoccota bacterium. GTDB lineage: Bacteria > Patescibacteriota > Minisyncoccia > UBA6257 > 1-14-0-10-40-38 > SIBX01. The sequence goes on along the minus strand of SIBX01000027.1, from coordinate 5,651 downwards.
TTTTTATTTCTTGGTTTAACTGACTGTTTTTTGTTATTATTTTAGTTATGAATAAGGTGGAGACGAGCAAGAGAATAGAGAAATTAAGGAAGCTTATAGACGAATATAGGTATTCTTATCATGTCTTGGATAAATCGTTGGTTTCCGATGAGGCATTAGATGCGCTTAAGCGCGAACTTTTTAATTTAGAACAAGAGTTCCCAGACTTAATTACGCCAGATTCTCCAACTCAAAGAGTGGCTGGAGCGCCGTTACCGGAATTTGAAAAGGCTAAGCATGAAAAGCCGATGATATCTTTGAATGATGTTTTTTCGGAAAAAGAATTTGAAGATTGGCTTCAGAGATTAAAGAATTTTTTAGGCAAGGATGTGGCGCCAGAATTTTATCTTGAGCCAAAAATAGACGGACTAGCTATTGAGCTGGTTTATGAAAATGGGATATTCGTCCAAGGATCGACGCGTGGAGATGGAATTGTGGGCGAGGATGTGACTCAAAACCTTAGAACGGTTGAAGCCATACCACTTAAGTTAGAAGCTTTAAATTCTAAATATCAAATTCCAAAAAGAATCGTTGTAAGGGGCGAGGTTTTTTTAACTTTAAAAGAATTTGAAAGAATAAATAAAGAATTATCTGAAAAAGGAGAGAAAGTTTTTGCTAATCCAAGGAATTTGGCCGCTGGAACAATTCGCCAATTGGATTCTAGTATAGCTGCTTCAAGGCGTCTTGATTCTTATGCTTATGGATTAGTAACTGATTTGGGACAAAAAAATCACCAAGAAGAACATAAAATTTTAAAAGAATTAGGATTTAAGACAAATTTAGATACAAAATTTGTTAATTCAATTAAAGAAGTTGTGACTTATAGAAATTATTGGGAAAAAAATAGAGGGAAGCTAACTTATGAAATAGATGGTGTGGTTGTTATTTTGAATAATAATAATTTATTTGATGAGGCGGGAATTATTGGCAAAGCACCAAGAGGAGCTTGTGCTTATAAATTTTCTCCGAAAGAGGCTACGACAAAATTAGTTGATATCAGAGTGCAAGTTGGCAGAACTGGAGTTTTAACTCCCGTGGCTGATTTGGAGCCAGTTGAATTAAATGGGGTTACTATTACTCATGCAACTTTGCATAATTTTGATGAAATAGAAAGATTGGGATTGAAAATTGGAGACACTGTGATTGTGTCTCGTGCAGGAGACGTAATACCAAAAATAATTAAAAATCTTCCAGAACTTCGCACTGGCGATGAAGTTTCTTTTAAAATTCCAAAGAAATGTCCAGAAGATGGTTCGGGAGTTATTAATGAGGGAGTCTTATGGAAATGTGCCAATCCAAACTGTGGAGCCGTAAGAAGGGAATCTTTATATCACTTTGTTTCGCGTGGAGCTTTTAATATGGAGGGATTGGGTCCGAAGATTATTGATAGATTTTTAGATGAAGGTTTAATTTCTGATGCTGGAGATATATTTGAGCTCAAAAAGGGAGATATAGAGGTTTTGGAAAGATTTGGTGAAAAATCTGCAGAAAATATAATCACCGAAATTAATCTTAGAAAAAAAATAACCTTACCAAGATTTATTTATAGTTTGGGGATTTTGCATATAGGTGAAGAAACCTCGCAATTACTTGCACAGCAAGTGATTTCTAAAATGAAAAATCAAAATGTAAAAATCAAAATTGGCGATATTTTTAATATTCTAAGATTGTTGGAATTAGAAGATTTACAGCAAATACGTGATATTGGGCCTAAGGTGGCACAGAGTATTTTTGATTGGTTCAGGAATGATCAGAACCAGGTATTTTTAAAAAAACTTGAGAAATCTGGAGTTGAGCTGGAAACAACTCGACTTCGCTCGGGCCTAGAAAATGAGAAATTAAAGGGAATGTCTTTTGTCTTGACCGGAACGCTTTCTTCTTTGGGTAGGGATGAGGCAAAAGAAAAGATACGAGTGCTTGGAGGGGAGGTGACGGAATCGGTTAGTAAGAAGCTTACCTATTTAGTGGTAGGTGAAAATCCTGGATCAAAGTTAGAAAAAGCACAAAAATTAGGGATCAAGGTTTTGGATGAAAAAGAGTTTTTAAAATTACTTGATTAAATTTTATTTTTTGTTTTTTGAGGTTGTTTATATATAATAAAAGAATGTCTAAATTGGAAAAGAAGGATTTGGAGCATTTGGCAAAACTCTCTAGGTTTGATATCCGCCCAGATCAAGAGGAGAGATTTTTGGGAGATTTGGGTAAAATCTTAGACTATTTTAATGATTTAAATTCTGTCGATACTAGTAAGGTGTCGCCGATTTTTTCTGGCGGAGATTTAAAAAATGTGATGCGTGAAGATGAGACATTGCCGGATAATCTAGATAATATTCTTTGCGTTTCTGAATTTCCTGAAAAAGAAAGGGGATTGTTAAAAGTGCCACCAATATTTGAATAAATTTATGAACGTAAAAGATTTCACAATCGAAAAATATCATAAAGGACTTTTAAATAAAGAATTTACCGTAGCTTCTTTTATTGAAGAGATTTTTAATCTAATTGAATCAGAAGACTCTAGGCTGGGAGCTTATTTAAGTTTGATGAAAATTTCGGCACTTGATGAGGCAAAAAAAGCAGATGAGGTTTTGGCGATACGCGGAGCAGATGTTTTAAATAGTCAGCCTATGTTTGCTGTCCCTATGGCAATTAAAGATAATATTTTAATCAAAGGACATCGTGCCACTGCGGGATCAAAATTATTAGAAAATTATATAGCAAGTTATGATGCAACAGTAATTAGAAAATTAAAATCTGCTGGGGCAATATTTCTAGGCAAAACTAATATGGATGAATTTGCTATGGGTTCTTCAACGGAAAATTCTGCCTATCAAAAAACTAGAAATCCTTATGATCTAGAAAGAGTTCCGGGAGGATCTTCTGGCGGATCGGCCGTGGCAGTGGCTGGTCATATGGCACTAGGATCGCTTGGTACTGATACTGGAGGATCTATTAGGCAGCCGGCATCACTTTGTGGGGCCGTTGGCTTGAAGCCCACTTATGGGGCTGTTTCAAGGTTTGGAGCGATTGCGTTGGCATCATCTTTGGACCAGATTGGGCCTTTTGCAAAGACAGTCAAAGATGTAGCAACTATTTTTAAGACAATTTCTGGAATAGATAAAAATGATGGAACCTCTCAAGATATAAAATATGGCGAGGATTTAATAAATCCTGATTTTGAAAAAATTAAAAAACTGAAGATTGGTATTCCTAAAGAATATTTTAATCTTGAGGGAATGGATGAGGTAACTAAGCAGGGAATTAATTCGGTTATAGATTTTTATAAGAAATCTGGATTTGAAGTTAAAGAAGTGTCTTTGCCAAATACAAAATATGCTCTTTCTTGTTATTACATAATACTGCCGGCCGAAGCTAGTTCTAATTTGGCGAGATTTGATGGGATTAGATATGCAAAAGTTGGCCCTTCGACTCCGCTCGGGGTAAATGAGATTAGAAGTAATGCAAAAAATTTACTGGATTTATATGTAAAAAATAAAACTCAAGGATTTGGAGATGAGCCAAAAAGAAGAATAATTTTAGGAACTTATGTTTTATCTTCTGGGTATTACGATGCTTATTATTCTAAGGCGCAGAAAGTTAGAAGTTTGGTTAAAAAAGATTTTACAGATGCGTTTAAAGAAGTTGATGTGATTTTGACTCCTGTTTCGCCAACGGTGGCGTTTAAGATAGGGGAGAAGTCTGCAGATCCGCTGGCAATGTATCTGTCTGATATTTTTACAATTCCGGTTAATTTGGCAGGACTTCCTGGAATATCTATTCCAGTTAAAGGAATTAATGGCTTACCGGTTGGATTTCAGCTGATTGGAAAATCTTTTAGAGAGGCGGACATATTGGGATTGGGGCAGTATTATGAAAAAAATGATTAAGTAATATTTTTTATTAAATAAAAATGGAAAATTATAAAAAAGATAATAGGTTCGATTTGTTAAAATTTATTTCGTCTCAGGTGAGTGATCAATTGCGTCAAGCAGATACAAAAGCTGTTTCTATTTTTGGAGTTTTAGGAATTTTAACTGGATTGCTTGTTAATAAAATAAATTCTTTAAAATTTAGCGAGTGGTTTGAGAGACCGATATCTATGATTTTAATATTTATATCTTTATTTTTAGTAATTTTGAGTTTTAAATTCGCTTTACGAGTTTTGTATCCAAGAAAGTCTGTAAGTGATAAAAAAAGTTTATCTTTTTTTGGGGACATATCTTCTCTTAAGAAAGAAGAATATATTAGCCTTGTAAGCGAGGTTGAAGAAGGAGAGTCTATAAATATTTTATCTTTAAATGTATGGAATCTTTCCAGCGTTGCCTCTAAAAAATATAATGCCCTAAAAACTGCTTTTATGCTTGGAATTTTTTCTTTAATTTTTACCATTATTGTTTTAGTAGTAGCTTAAGATAATTAAGTAATACTATATTGCGATTGGGAATGTTTTATGAGCAGAATTAAAAAACCACTCGATCGAGTGGTTTTTTATGTTATTTCTTACAACCTAATCAATATTTTTCTGTAATCGTTTATATAGTGAGCCGGTAAAAATTAGGATAACAATACCTAGAATAAAAACAAAAATAGGATGATTACTAAAAAAAGGTATCTTAAAAATAATATCGTCAAAACCATGCAAGACAGACATTACTCCAAAAAGTACCAAGAAAGAGAGGGTTATTGGATATTTGCCAAATACACCTTGGGTTTTATTACCCATAAACTCGTTTGCCTTTTTAGTAGCATGTTCTATTTCATGTAATGGGTCTCTTAACATACAAAAATTATATCATAATTCCAGCGCCTAATAACCAAGCAAATTACATGGTTAATATAAAGGTTCCCTAACAATGCGCAGTGGACGGGCAATTTTTACTTAACTAATTCTATTAATTCGGCACTGTTATATCCTTCTACTTCCCCCATAAACAAACTAAAGTTATTTATCTTAATAGAAACTTCTCCATTCGTTTGTGATAATAATTTATTGGCTAAATCTGAATTTTTAAATTGAAGAAAGAAACTCGTGCCTTGTTCATCTTTTGGATGAGGAAGTTTTGATACATCGGAATCATTAATTTCAAAACCACTACCAATCGTGTATAGACTTCCTTCTTTTAAAAACCTTCCTTTTATAATAATAGCTTCACCAGAAAGATTTATAAAATTTCTAGTTTTTGATATAACAGTAAAATTGCCGATTTTATCCCCAATTTTAAATTCTTCAACCGTTTGCCCATTAATTTGTATTAACCCTACCAACTCTGCAGAATCATATCCTTTTGTTTTATCTGTGGATACTCTGTAATTTTTTATTTTAATGGCAAATTCTCCGGTTTTTTCAGATAAAAGATTAAGAGCTAAATCGGGATTTGTGAATACAAATTCAAGAGATCTGTTGTCGTTCTTTTCACGAGGGAGTTTTGAAGCGTCGATTTTATTTACTATAAATTCAGGATTACCAGAGTTTTGATATCCTTCAGAAAATTGTCCTCTCAAAATAATTTCTCCAAAAGAATTGTTTATTTCGGTGTTTTTATTTTTTATTGAATTTGGATTAGTTGCTTCGCTAAGAGTATCGTTTTTGGAAGCCTTAAAATAATAAACTAATC
>SIBX01000026.1 GCA_009694925.1 Minisyncoccota bacterium | reverse complement strand
AAATTAAAATAAATTTAAAAACACCATATGCTTATTTTTTGGATAATTTAAAAAATTTAAAACTTATTCCTGAACATATATTCGGCAAAATACCTCTATCAAACTTGAGGCTTTCTGATTTTAATTTAGAACCGATTTCCAGCGGGCCTTTTGCCTTTAAAGAATATATAAAAAGAAAGGATGGATTTATTAAAGAATATAAATTTGTCGAAAATAAAAACTTCAGCGGAAACCATCCTTTGATTCAAGAATTTAATTTCGTTTTTTTTGCCGATATAAGAGAAGCCATAGAAGCGTTTAATAAAAAAGAGATTGATGGATTGGGAGGAATAACCCCAGAAGAAGAACAGGCAATACAAATAAATCATGAATTAAATGAATTAAGATTACCAAGATACTATTCACTGTTCTTGAACCCATCTACGTTTGCTCCATTTCAAGAAAAAGAAGTGAGGCGTGCAATTGATCTTTCAATAAATAAAGAAAGAATAATAAAAGAAATTTTTTTGGGTAAGGCCAACCAAGTCGACGGACCAATAATGCCCGGAATGGAAGGTTATAAGCCCGGACAAGTAGTTTTTGATATTGAACAAGCAAAAAAAATATTATCCGGAAACTCTTGGAAAGCCGGAGAAGACGGAATACTTCAGAAAGTATCTGGCAGAGATGTTGTAAAATTAAAATTCGAAATGGTTGTTCCTAATATAGGTTTTTTAAAAAAAACAGCTGAGATAATAAAAGAAAATTTAATGGCAGTTGGAATTTTTGTGGACATAAAACTTTTGGAACCACAAGAAGTAACTTCGCAAATAATAAAGCAAAGATCTTATGAAGGGCTTATATTTGGCAGTGTTTTAAAAAGTAATCCGGATATAATATCTTTTTGGCATTCATTGGAAAGATTTTATCCAGGGTTAAATTTATCGCTGTATGAGAATAAAGCACTAGACGATGTACTGGAATCTGCGAGAAAAAATCTTAATAAAAATTTGAGAATAAAAGAAGTTAAAAAAATTCAAGAGATAATAAGAAATGATAAACCTTCTATATTCTTATATTCACCAAATTATCTTTATGCGACATCTAAAGACCTACAAGGATTCAGAACAAAATTAATGATAGGACATCCATCTAAAAGACTGTCCGATGTAAACGAATGGAATCTAAAAACAGCAAGAGTCTTTAAATAAAGACTTTTCGGGGCAAGTGGCGAAATGGCAGACGCGCAGGCTTCAGGAGCCTGTGATCGCAAGATCGTGAGGGTTCAAATCCCTCCTTGCCCACAAAAATCAATTAATAAATTATATTTTATTAGAATTATGGTCGATTAAAAAATCTAATAATTTATATATCTATTAAATTAAAGAAAATTGATTTAGGAAAGTAGAATTAAAAAAAATTATAAAATATAAAAAATAATGATAGAAAGAAGAGAAACAAGCAGTCCGAGAAGATTTATGCGAAAGGAATCAAGCTCTGCACCTGCAAAAAAAGATACTCGCCATATGGACGGAGAAGAAACTGTAAAATTTGTACCCTTGGGCGGATTGGATGAAGTTGGAAGAAACTGTTCGTTTTTTGAATATAAAAATGAAATAGTAATGATTGATGCTGGAATACAATTTCCAGAGGAAGAAACTCCTGGAATAGATTTTATTATTCCAAATATTTCATCTTTAGAAAATAGAAAGCAAAATATAAAAGGAATAATATTTACACATGGCCATTTGGACCATATTCACGCACTCCCCTATTTATTAGAAAAATTAGGAAATCCACTTCTATACACGACAGCATTAACAAAGGCGTTAATAGAAAAAAGATTAGTTGAATTCCCAAATATTCCAAAAGCAAGATTTATTCTTGTTAAACCCGGAGATAGAGTTAGAATTTCAGAAAATTTTGAAGCAGAATTTTTTGCAGTCAGCCATACCATCTTCGATGCAATTGGAATGATTATGCACACAAAAGTCGGCAAACTTGTACATTTTGGAGACTTTAGATTAGAAACCTCAAAAGATGGAAAGCCAAAAGAATTGGAAGTTTATGAATGGCTTGGAAAACAAAATATTCATAGCATATTCCTAGACAGCACCAATGCAAGAAAGGAAGGATTTTCTTTATCTGAAGAATTGGTTGAAGAAAATTTGGAAAAATTAATAAGCGGAGCTAAGGGAAGAGTCATCTTGGCGTGCTTTGCTTCTATTTTAAATAGATTGGGAGAAATAATAAGCATCACTGAAAGATTAGGAAGAAAGGTTGCCTTAAATGGAAGGTCTATGAAAGACAACCTCCAAATTGCTCAAACTCTTGGATATATTAAACCAAAAAAAGAGACCATTATTCCGCTTGAAGAAATTGGAAAATACAAAGACGACAAGATAATGATTTTGACTACGGGCTCACAGGGTGAAGAAAATTCTGGATTAATGAGAATCGTTAATCGTGAACACCGATTAGTTGAGCTTAAAAAGAGCGATACGGTCATATTTTCATCTTCGGTTATTCCGGGCAATGAAAGATCTATTCAATCGCTACAAGATAATGTCGCCCGCCAAGTTGATGAATTATATAATTCCAGTCTTTTGGATATTCACGCCTCCGGACATTGCAATTCTGAAGATTTAAAACTTGTGATGAAACTGGTTAGCCCAAAATTTATAATACCCGTCCACGGATATTATTTTATGAGAAAGTCTGTAGTTAAAATTGCTGAAAAAATCGGAATTGCATCTGACCGAGTAATTATTATGGATAACGGTGATGTGGCAAAAATTCAAGTCGATAAATTCGTCATCTCCGAAGAAAAAGTTAATTCATCTTATGTGATGGTTGACGGACTTGGAGTTGGAGACGTTGAAGAGGTTGTGCTTCGCGACCGTCGTGTTTTGTCAGAAGAGGGAATGATAGTCATCATCGCCACAATAGACCGCATGACTGGCAGAAGCTTAAAGAATCCAGATATTATTTCGAGAGGGTTTATTTATTTGAAAGAAAATAAAGAACTACTTGAAGAAATCAGGAAAAAACTTAGGGGGGTTATTATGAAAATTCCAAATCAGGAAGCTGATGCGGACTTCATTAAGGGATTAATGAGAGAAAGCGTTTCGTCTTTGATATTCCAGAAGACTAAGAGGAGACCGATGGTACTACCAGTTATTATAGAAGTCTAAAACTTTAATTACACAAAAAATCCGCCTAAATGGCGGATTTTTTGCTATGTATTGACTTTTTAATAAGTATCTTATAATATATATGCCAGCTTGCGGGTAATTGAAATTACTTCAAGCACCAACAAAACATTCCATCAAATCTCGAAGGAGAAGACGTGAAAACTGCATCGAACATTCTGTTTCTATTTTTCCTTTTTCTCTTTGCTGGTTGCATGAGTACCACCAGCAAATCCGATTCTGTTCATATAAGGGTTTCGTCGCAGGCACTCTCTGACTATCGATTCTTCAACGGATTCATTGGGTACGATGATCCAGTTATTCAGACGGACATCACTACGGCGTTCTCGAATGGATTGGAGTTGGGAATATGGCATTCGGCTGGCTTGAATGACGATGATTTATCTTCTGATTTTGGAGATGAGATCGACTACACCATGGGTTGGAGTGGCAAGATCAAAGAGACGAATGTCTCGGGCGGAATCAGCTACTTTGACATCTTCGAGCTAGGTACTCGAAAGAAGGGAGATGGCGCCGCCGACGTCATTCGTCCATATGTCGCTGCGAGTCAGAGCTTTGAATTGTCAGAAAGCCAGAAGCTTGGGCCGACTGCAAAGCTCGAAGGTCGAATGCGGGCCTATGGCGATGCAAATCTCGGCCTTACCCTGTACTTGGGAGCTCAACATGGGTGGACAATAAATCCACAACTGAGCTTCAACCAGAAACTTCGGCTAGTCGACGACACTGGATCGATCGGCTTTGAGAAGATCCTTCTCGGCCGATATGACGCGGGATTCGTCTATGACCTTGGGAAGACGGTATCTTGGAACGTCTTCTCGGTCACCGCCACAACCCCGATTACTTCTCCCAAGAATGGCCAGAAATCAGGAGCAACTCTCGGGACGGGATTGATATTCAGATTTTGAAAATGTTTCTTGTTGGGATCACAAGTGCAGCAACTCTTGCAAAGAGGGGGGCTGCATTTTTTAATTCTTCTTAATAAAAATCTCGAATTGGCCTCCGTCTATTTCTCCTCTAGAAACAAAGTCATGAATTATTTTTCTGCTATCCGAAGATTCAAAAAGAGTAACTTTTTTGGCTTTTAAAGAGGATTTAAATTCGTCAATGAATTTGCTGATGATATTTAAATTCTCTTTTGAAGCTGAAACCGAGATCTCAATTCCCTCCCCCACTTTTAATCCGGCATCTTGCCTGGCTTTCTGGCAGGTGCGTAATATTTCCCTAAATCTTCCTTCGGCAAATAATTCTGGAGTTATATTTCTATCTAATTCCAATTCATTTTCTTGGTCCGCGCCAAAAGTAACTTCTTTAACATTGATTTCATCTTTAATAACGTTTAATAATTCTTCATTATCTTTGATTTTTGAGATTTGATTTTTGATTTTGAGCGAAGCGAGCGGTTGGCGAATTTTTATTCCCATTGCCTGCCTTAATGAAAGAGCGTCTGAACAAATTTTTCTCACGGCATCCATATTCGCAATTAACGTCTTATCACTTGGAGTTGGCTTCTTAGACTTAGGCCAGTTTTCTAAATGAACTGATTCAAATTTATTTCCAGCATATAAAGATTTATAAACTGCATCGGCTAGAAATGGAGAAAGAGGGGCAATTAACTTAGAAATATTCAGTAAAACAAAATTTAAGGTGGAGGCGGCAAAATTTAAATCACTTTCTGAAGATGGCGAAGCGAATCTATCGCGGGAACGGCGAATATACCAACGCGATAAGTCGTCTACCATGGCCTCTATGGCTCTTGTGGCAGATAAGGCGTCATATGCGTCTAAGCTCTTGGTCGTAGCCTCTATCGTCTCATTAAGCCTAACTAAAATCCATTTATCTAATAAACTTGAAGATTTATTTGCATCAACTTTAGCTATATTAGAAAAAGCATGGGAATAGGTTTTGAGATAAGCAAAAGAATTATAGACCAACATATGAAGTTTTCTATAAACTTTCATAATTTCTACTTCGTCGAAACGCTTGGCCTCTCCTGGGTCGCTGGCAGAAAAGAAAAACCAGCGGATAACGTCCACTCCAAATTTCTTAATGGTTTCCATTGGCTCAACAATATTGCCTTTGGACTTAGACATTTTCTGTCCGTTTTTATCCAAGAGGAGTCCAGTCGAAATGACATTAAGATATGGCGCGCCTTTGCCTAAGAGGCAGGAAATGGCGAGCAGTGTATAGAACCATCCACGAGTTTGATCCATACCTTCAGAAATATAATCTGCTGGGAAAGATTGTTTTGTAGCTATAAGATTTTTATTCTCAAAAGGATAATGGATGGAAGCGAATGGCATGGCGCCAGAATCAAACCAAACGTCTAAAACTTCTTTGACGCGATTCATTTTCTTGTGGCACTTTTTACAATCAAGATGAACTTCATCGATAAATGGCTTATGAACGTCTAAGAATCCGTCTTCATTGAATGGTAGGGAAGGAAAATTAACCTTTCTAAATTCTCCTACTTTTATATAGTTATCGTAAGAAGAATCTTTATTGGTCTCTCCCCTTAAAGATGAATCTAGAAGCCAAAGAGGATCGCCATGACTTACTATTACAATACTTTTATCTTTATGCTTTGAATCTATTTCCCCTATAAACTCAACAATTCTCTTTCTTACCTGATTTTTTGATTCTCCTCCTTCTGGGATTTTACTAAACCTTTCTTCTGGTGAAGAAAATGATTTTGTATAGTTGTGAATGGTATCTCCATTAAAAATTCCGGCATTTATTTCTGTTAATCTTTCATCTTTTAAAATTTTTACACCTAAAACATCTGAAATTATTTTCGATGTTTCTAGTGTCCTCAAGTAAGGAGAAGACAGTATCATATCTACTTTTTTAGTTTTTAGCTTCTTGGCGAGAGATTCTATCTGCTTAATTCCTTTTTTGGTTAGATGAGATGGATTCTTTTTTTCATATTCTCCACCAGAAAGCCTTTCGAACAAACTGTGATCAGACTCTCCATGTCTGACGAGAAAGAATTTATTATTATTGCTTTCGCTTTTTTTTGTTAAGTCTGCAATGGAGCCGACAACCTCATAAGAATTACATTCATTGCATTCCCAGATTGGAAGCGGTGTTCCCCAATATCTTTCGCGAGAAATCGCCCAGTCTTTTAAGTCTTTTAGCCACTCTCCGAAACGACCGTTTTTAATGTGCTCTGGAATCCAATTAATCTTTTTATTTTCTTTAATTAAGATATTTTTAATTGCGGACATCTTAATAAACCACGACTGCCTGGCATAATACAAAATCGCAGTCGAGCATCTCCAGCAGAATGGATATTCGTGTTTATATAATTCTTTTTTTAATAAGAAATTTTTTGATTTTAAATATTCAAAGATTTTAGCTTCGGTGGCACGGGACTTCACATACTCCCCGGCAAAATCTTTCACTTCGGCGACAAATTTTCCTGCTTCGTCCACCGTATGGAATTTTGGCAAGCCTAATTTTTCTCCCAAAACATAATCGTCTTCTCCATACATTACAGCCGTATGCACGACTCCAGATCCATCGGAAGTAGTCACAAAATTAGCTGGATATATTTGATACGATTTGGCTGATTTTAAGCTATGAACATCAAATAATGGCTCGTATTTAAGACCAACGAGATCTTTGCCTTTGAGCTTGAAAAGTATTTGCGCGTTTTCGCCTAACACTTTTGAAACTCTCTCTTCGGCTAGAATAAATATCTCTCCCCCAACTTTTACCCCAACATAATCTATTTTTTCTCCCACAGCCAAAGCAACGTTGCCTGGTAAAGTCCAAGGAGTTGTTGTCCAAGAAATAATATAAACATTATCCGCAAAAGAAACTGTGCCACTACGCTGGTTTTTTAAAATTTTAAATTTAACAAAAACAGATTCATCTTCAACTTCTTTATATCCTTGGGCGATTTCGTGCGAGGAAAGAGCCGTGCCGCACCTGGTGCACCATGGAAGAACCTTATGTCCTTTATATAAGTATTTTTTCTTGTCTATTTCTGATAATAAATTCCAAACGGATTCAATATAGTTATTTTCATAAGTAACATAAGGATTTTCCATATCCAGCCAAAAACCCATTCTTTCGGTTAATTTCTCCCAATCGGATTTAAATTCCCAAACGGAAGACTTACATTCCTTATTAAATTTAGCTACTCCAAAGGCTTCTATTTCTTTTTTTGATTTTAAGCCAAGCTTCTTTTCTACTGCAATTTCAACTGGAAGTCCGTGTGTGTCCCAACCAGCTTTTCGAGGCACAGCAAAACCTTGCATAGATTTATAACGTAAAATAACGTCCTTAAAAGAACGAGCTAGAACATGATGAATCCCTGGCTTACCGTTGGCAGTTGGTGGCCCTTCAAAAAATCTGAATACTTTCTTGCCTTGCCTGTTTTTGAGCGATTTTTGGAATATGTTTTGAGAATTCCAAAATTTAAGAACTTCTTCTTCAACTTCGCTCATGTTGAAGTTTTTGATGTTTTTTAGCATTTTAAGTAGCAACGCCAATACACTAATTCACACTAATGAATCTAATAAAAATCAGTATTCGTAAATTAGAGGGAATTTGTAATTAGTGTCGCTTTGAGAATTTTAGCAGATTTTATACTTTAGGCAATGAAAATAATTCATAAATTAAAAGTCGCCTCGAGGTGGGGTTCCACCAAGAGGCGACGGAAGTCCAAGGGTCAAAGAGACCAAGGGACCGAGAGTCTATGGCCTGACCTGTGGTCAGACAGACTCGCGAACAGCCAAGAACCTGCAGA
>SIBX01000025.1 GCA_009694925.1 Minisyncoccota bacterium | reverse complement strand
TTGGAGTATATCCAACCGTCCAAGCGTCCCTGTAGTCGTTTGAAGTGCCAGTTTTTACTGCTATTTGGTAGTCAGATAAATTAGGAAGATCTAGGCTGTTTCCAAAAATTTGTCTTCGGGCCTCATTATCAGACAAAATATCCGTAATCATGCCGGAATATAATGGATCTATTACTAATTTACCTGGATTTTCTTGGTATTTTTCTAAAACCCTTTTTTTATCAGAAATTTCCAATATTATTTTCTGATCTTTTTTTATGCCTTCTTGAGAAAACACGCTATATGCTCCAACTAAATCGAAAAGAGTTACTTCTCCGCCCCCCAAAACGAGAGAAAGTCCATATCTTCCCCTCTCTGTTAATGTTTTTAATCCAAAATCATTAGCTGTTTTAAGCGCATTATCTAATCCAGAAAGATAAAGTGCTTTAACTGCTGGAATATTAATTGATTGCGATAATGCATGGCGAATATCTATTGGTCCCCTAAAAGAACCAGTATAATTTTGTGGCTTATAGCTGTTTTCTGGAATTCCTGTTGTGTCGAACTCTGTTTCTGTATCAAAAAGAATACTTTCAGGGGTAAATCCTTTTTTAAATAAAGAGGCGTAGATTATTGGTTTTAAGGAAGACCCCGGTTGGCGCAATCCTTGATAGGCTACATTAAAGTTTCCGTCATTTTCTATGTCAAAATAATCTTTTGACCCAACTAGGGATAAAATTTGTCCGGTTTTTGGATCTTCAATAACTAATGCGGCATTTGTTCCTTTATAATTTATAGTATTTCTTTCTACACCAGCCGTTAATATTTTTTCTGCTAATTGTTGAATGTCCCAATTTAATGTTGTTATAACCTTTAGTCCACCAGTTCTAACTGTTTCTTCTCCATATTCTTTATCTAAATAATCCTTAACCATCATTACAAAATGAGGAGCTTTTATATTTTGAGAAGGACTTTCAAATTTTATATCTTCTTTTTGTGCGTTGTTTTTTTCTTCCTCAGATATCCAATGTTCGGCGAACATTCTTTCTAAAACATAATCTTTTCTTGCCATAAGAGCCTTTACATTAGCTCCCCATGGAGAATAAAAACTAGGAGCTTGTGGTAGTGCAGCAAGCAGTGCCGACTCTGCAAGTCCTATGTCTTTAGCTGATTTTTTAAAAAAAACTAAACTAGCAGACTCTATCCCATAAGTGTTGTTTCCATAGGGAATTTGATTTAAATAAAGCTCTAAAATTTCATCTTTTGAATATCTTTTTTCAAGCCTATAGGCCAAAATAAGCTCTTTTATTTTCCTGCTAATAGTTTTTTCGTCGCTTAAGAAGGCTTTTTTTGCTAATTGTTGAGTGATAGTTGATCCCCCCTGAACTATTCCTCGATTTAAAATATTGGCGATTATAGCTCTAATAGTTGATTTTACTTCTAATGCAGAGTGATTGTAGAAGCCTGCGTCTTCAACTGCTAGTGTGGCGTCTTTTAAGTTTTTTGATATTTCCGCTAGCTGTATAATTGTCCTTTTTTCTTCTCCGTATATTTCGAAAAGCAGAACCTTGCCAGACGAGTCATATATTTTTGTGGACTCGTTAACTCTTCTGGATTCAAAAACGCTCGAAGATGGTAGATTTCTTATTAAAAAATAGACCCAAACTAAAAGACAAGTGGCTATTAGTAAAAAAGATATTATTACAAATACTGCTATTTTTCTTATATTAAACATTATTTTTTTAGCTGATGGCCTCTAATGCGATGATGACGTTTATTTTAATTAAAACTTTATTTTTTAAAAATAGCAATACCTGGGATTTCCCAGGTATTGCTATTTAATATGATAATTATTGTTAAAATTTTTCCTCTTCCTCTTTTTCTTCCTCTTCCTCCTCTTCCTTGTCATCGTCTGAATCCAAGTCATCGTCCTCGTCTACCTCTAAGTCATCATCTTCGCTAAATTTATCTTCTATGTCTTCGTCGTCAGAAATTTTGTGAATATCCTTTTTATTTAATAATTCAACCATATTTTTATAACAGTAATGATCTAATTGTTTTTAATGACCTTTTTAATTTTATTATTTTTTCCTTCTCCGCATCAAAGATGAGACGTGAGAAAAAAATCTATTTATGGAAAAGATTATAATCCCGAGATTTTTTTTGTCAACAAATGAATCTGTTAGGAAATGTGTCTAATAAAATTTTTATCTAGACAGAGATTCTAGATCTTTATCAAATGCACGCGTTAAAGATATGGCAAGCGCGTCCCATGAATCGTCGTACCCCTTCAAATCACCTATTTTTAATATGGTTTTAACCATTTTGGCGACAGAAATTTTATCTGCAGCTCCGTAGCCGGTGACGGCTTGTTTTATATCTTGCGGCCTATATTCTTTGGTGTTAATTCCGTTTTTCAAAAGACAATGCATTATAACTCCTCTTGCTTCGGCGACCGATATCCCAGTTTTCTGATTTTTTGTAAAAAATATTCTTTCTATGCCTGCTTTTTTAGGTTGCCATAGTTTTATTAAGGCTTCGAGCGAGTCATTTATTTCTAAAAACTTAAATTTTATTTCTTTTGATTTTGGTTCAATTGTCCCGTAATCTAATAGACTTAATTTATTACTTTCAGATTTTATTATTCCATAGCCAATTCTAGAAGTGCCCGGATCAATTCCAATAATAATCATAAGGTAAATGTAAAGATTAAAATGTAAAAATCAAAATTACAATGTAAAATGCAAAATTGCGACCTAATAGTTCTGAAATTTTTACATTTTTATTTGTCATTTTACATTTTTATATTTAATTTTTGAATTATTGCTTATCTCGGCTGGTTACAACTTCCGAGATGTCGTCTAAATCTTCCAATTCTTCTACAATCTTTTCTAATACTTTATTGCCTTCGTCGCTTATTTTTTGGGGGTATAGCGGAATAAATTCATAGTTTTCGCTTTTAAATGCCCAAAGGACGCTTCCTTGGTCTGCGATTTTTGCATTATTATTTTGCAGGACTTTTTTTAAGTCTGCTAAGGTTCTATTTTTATTGTCTGTCAGTGTTTTTATAATGATGGCAACTTTTTCTGGGCCATAAGCTTCATAAATCACTTCGTCAAAAACCTTTCCTTCTGAAGACTTATTTATTGCTCTTTCTATGTTTTCATTTGTAACTTCAAACGCGCGAGCTTTTTCTATGGCAGATCTCAAGCGAGGGTTGCTGTTTGGATCTTTATCGTCGCGTGCCACAACGGATATGGCCTTTAAAAATTTAGTAAAAATTCTGGCTTTTTTTTGGTCGTTGGCGCCCTTCTTATTTTTTATCTGGCTCCATTTATTATGTCCGGACATAAGGCAAATTTAAATATCAAATATCAAAAATTAAAGTTATAAATACAATCAAGCGAATTATAGCCAATCTGGTCTGAACGTCAAATTTTAAATTTTACATTGTAATTTTACATTTTGATATTTAATTTTTGAATTATTGTATAATTACTGTTATGGATTTTAATTCCAATCAACTTTCTGAAAAAATTCAAAAAATAAGAGAAGAGGCAGAAGAAAGAGACGCCGAAAGAGTGGCTATGGAGAGGGGCTTAAATTACCTGAACGGTTTTTCCGCTCCTGTAAAAATTGATGCCTTAAAAATAATTCCAGAAGAAAAGGCTAGAAGTTTAGGAGTTGCTATTATTGAGTCTCACGGATCCATTTTGGGAGTGGCCTCAATAGATCCTGAATCTTCCGGAGCTCTCGGCCTATTAAAGGAACTCAAAGACAAGGGATATGAATTTAAGATTTTCTTAGTTTCAAAAAGAGCACTAGAAAGAATATTTACATTTTATAAATTTACATCCGAGAAAAGTTCTATAACCAGCAGAGTTAATATTGAAAAAGAAAGGATAATATTTTTAATAAAAGAACTTCAAAACATACAGAAGACCACTAAGTTTATATTAGATTTTAATTACGATAAGTCGTCGGTTGCAGAATTTTTAGAAATAGTTTTGTCGGGCGCTTTAGCCAATAAAGCTTCGGATATACATTTTGAACCGGAAGAGGACTCAATAAAGCTTAGATATAGAATAGATGGCGTGCTTAGGGATGTTGCAACTGAAATACGTAGAAATTTTTATCCGTCAGTTATTTCTAGAATAAAATTATTGTGTAATCTAAAAATAAATATATCAGATAAGGCGCAGGATGGAAGATTTACCATTGGTTTAACGGAAAAAGACATAGAGCTTAGAGTTGCCATAGCACCATCGGAATTCGGAGAGATTGTAGTTATGAGAGTTTTAGATCCAGACTCTATTAAGATAACTTTGCCGCAGCTTGGATTTAGAAAAGATGACTTGGAGATAATAGAGGTTGAGCTTAAGAGGCCAAATGGAATGATTTTGAATACTGGTCCGACCGGTTCTGGAAAAACAACAACTCTATATGCTTTTTTAAAGCACAAGGCAAATCCAGAAATAAAAATAATAACTATTGAAGATCCTATTGAGTACCACTTAAAAGGCATTGAACAGACGCAGGTTAATGATGAGGCGGGATATACATTTGCTAACGGCCTAAGGAGTCTTATGAGGCAAGATCCAGATGTAATTCTAGTAGGAGAGGTGCGCGACAAGGAAACCGCAGAAATTTCGATTGGAGCTGCTTTGACTGGTCACTTGGTGTTTTCTACTATTCACGCCAATGAAGCTTCTTTAGCAATCCCCCGTCTAGTTGATTTAGATGTGAAGCCGCAAAGTATTGGTCCGGCTTTAAATTTAATAATTGCTCAGAGACTTTTAAGGAAATTGTGCGAGAGCTGCAAAATACCGAAAACTTTAGATAAAACTTTAGAAGCTAAAATAAGAAAGCTCGTAGAGAGACTTCCAAAAAGAGTTGATAAGGAGCCTTATAAAAATATAAAGATTTTTGAAGCTAGTAAGTGTGAAAAGTGTAATAATTCTGGTTATAGGGGCAGGGTTGGAATTTATGAGTTATTTTTAAATGATCCTGGATATGAAAAAATGGTAAATGGAGATTTGTCGGGGGTGGATAAACTTGAAAGCCATGAGGATGTTGAGGATTTAATTAAGCGTCAGGTGGGAGGAAGAGAGATGAAGGAATATGCGATTTCTCACGGCATGGTGACTATGCAGGAAGATGGAATATTGAAAATCATCTCAGGGCAAACTGATTTTGCGGAACTAGAGGACGTTACAGGGACTATTTTATGGTAAGTATTAAAAAAAATAAGGCAAAATTGCCTTATTTTTTTTACTCTTAAATTAATTTTGTAATTAAAGAGTAAGGGATTATGATGTAGAAGAGATAATAGAAATAAAATGGCATTAAACTGGGGGCTTAAATTTGTTTCGTGGGGAAACAGGTTTAGAAATATGCCGAGGATAGTACCAGCCGAAGCCAAAACGTCCTAGATTTAAGTATATTTCCCGGCCCCCAGATCAATACCTTTTATATTAGTAAATTATTAAATATTCATCTACTTCGTTATGTTTTAATTTTCTTCTGCGCAGTATTTAATCAATACAGCTTAGTCTAAAATTAAAACAAGCCTCGTATATGAACATTTTCTAATTTACTTTTCCTGACTCAGGTTAAGCTAGGCTATTCTAGCATATAATTATTAAGCTGTCAATAGATTTTAGTAAAAAGTGTAAAAAAGTGATATTTTTAAGGAGATTATGACTACAGACAAGAATATAAATGGAGAAAGTTCGGCAATAGACTTAGTGCTGCGACCTAGTTCTTGGAATGAATATGTGGGCCAAGAAAAAGTTAAGAGCCAGCTCAGAGTTATTTTAGATGCGGCAAAAAAAAGAGGAGAAGTTTCTGATCATCTTCTTTTTTATGGACAGGCTGGGCTTGGAAAAACTACCCTAGCTCATTTAGTGGCCAAAGAAATGGGAGTAAATTTAAAAATTACAGCCGGGCCAACGCTTGAAAAAGTTGGAGATTTGGCAGCAATTCTTACAAACCTAGAAAATGGAGATGTTCTTTTTATAGATGAGGCTCATAGAATAAATAAGATGACCGAAGAAGTGCTCTACCCTGCTATGGAAGAGAGAAAGCTTAATTTAATGGTTGGAAAAGGACCTTCGGCCAGAAGTTTAGCTTTAGATCTTCCGGCGTTTACTTTAATTGCTGCTACAACTAGAGCTAGCCTACTTTCGGGTCCTTTACGATCAAGATTTGGAGCGTCTTTTAAATTGGATTATTACGAAAATAAAGATATAGAAAGTATTTTAAAGAGATCTTCTGAGGTTCTAAATGTAAAAATTGATAAAGGAGGATTGGAATTATTGGCTAAGGCTTCTAGATTTACTCCGAGAACTGCCAATAGATTATTGAAAAGAATGAGAGATTATGCTTTGGTTTTAGATACTCCGATAGTTAACGCCGAAGTAATTAAAAAAACTTTAGATTTATTAGAAATAGATCATCTAGGATTGGAGCCGTACGACAGAAGGCTTATAGAAACTATTATTAAAAAGTTTAAAGGCGGTCCGGTTGGAGTCAGCACACTTGCGGCGGCCCTAAATGATGATAGGGGCAATATTGAGGAAGTGCATGAACCTTATTTAATGAGTATTGGTTTAATTCAAAGAACTCCGTCTGGAAGAGTTGTGACGGATTTAGGATATGAGCATTTAGGTATTGACAGGTTTTCTGTGATTTAGTCCCCTTAAATTGAAAAACAGCCATCTGCTGCGTTACGTTTTTTGGGGCTCATGCGTGAGTACTTATATTAAGTACTCCTCGGTCGCCCAAAAAAAACAAGCCTTGCATCTGGCTATTTTTGAATTTAAAGTCAGAAACCAAGCAAAACTGACTGCGGGGGGTTTCAAGAAGAAGAAATTATCTTAGAAAAAATCTCTTTTTACGGATTTAAGAATAAAAATCTCTTTTTAATTTTTTCTTCAGCGATATATTGAACTGCCTGATTGTAGATCGCTTTTAATGTTCCTTTTGCGATAGACAAGTGATTGGGAATAACTAATATTTGTTTTTCGCCTAGATTAAAACGAAACATCTTTATATGACTTCCTTTTTGGCTTAAAACCGCAAACCCAAAACTTTCAAATATTGATACTAATTTTTTTCCAGAAAGATTCCTAAGTTTAGGCATGTAACGGCAAATTAAGAGAAATGAAATCAAAATTATTCTTTGATTTTACTTTCTTGCCTTCAAAATAAAGTTCAGTTGCTTCTCTTATATTTTTAGATAATTCATCTAGTGTTTTTCCTTGAGTGACGATAAAAAAGCCAACAGCCGAAGCCGTATAGTATTTTCCTTCTTTAGAAATCTTGAAAGAAATAATATTGCTTTTCATATAGTTTTATACTAGCAGAAGGCGGTAAAAATTAAAAGATGCACTTAGTATGCTTTAAATAACCCTTTAAAATAAAGGTTTTTAGCTATTGACGAATAGCCTTATTTCTGCTATACTTATATTAGTACATTAAAAGGAACCACAGACGTAGTCACAGCTTTAAGAGCTTAAAGATTTGAGTTTTTAAAGCTGTGACTATACGGCCCCTTAACTCACGGGTAGTGAGAAATCTTGAGATTAAAAATCCCAACGAGGAGATCTGCAAATGAAGTATGGCAACGTCAGTCTCGGTCAGGTGGAAGCGGTCTTCAACAAGCTCGGCGGCGAGGATGGAGTGATGCGCTTCCTGCGAGATGAGCTGGAAGTCGTGGAGAAGAAGCTGGAGGAGTTCGATCTCACCATCGGCTACTCCCTCGTTCTCGAGCAAATGATCGAGCTCGGGAACTACGACTGGAAGGATCCTGCCATCACGGCAAAGAACTTCCCGCTCGAGCGCCGTGACGAGAAGCGTCAGGTCAAGGGCATCCTTGTCCACTACGGACGAGACATGTCGACGGATGCAGTTCTTTCCGACCTCAATGCGAAAGGACTGCGTCCGGCACCGATCGACGAGCTTCTCGCCTTGGGCGCCAAGCACCCCGATCTGCAGCGGAAGTTCCCGATCGTGGCTCTCGGCTCGAGCTTTGTGTACGGCGGCGGTCGGTACTACCCGTATCTGCATAGGTACGACACCGATCGCAATCTG
>SIBX01000024.1 GCA_009694925.1 Minisyncoccota bacterium | reverse complement strand
TAATTTGAGAAGATCTGTTTATCTTTATAACCGAACAACCGCCACCAGAAAATTCTAGCCGTATAACTGCCTGTCTAGAATTTATAAAATCCGGATTAAAAATAACTTTTGGGTCAGGTGGCTGAAAAAAAACATCTATTGAGGACTGATCACTCCCCACAAGACAAGAACCGCCCGGAGTCAAAATATCCAGACAATTCAATTTTAATATATTTTTATCAAGCTTTCCTTTCTCAAAAACTTGAGCTGGCTCTAAGACATCAAAATGACCCACCGTAGCTCCGGAACAAGTTCCCGACGAATCAACGTCTTTGTATACATAATACTTATCATCGCCGGTTGGATTTTTCTCAAAACGAACTCCCCATCCACAAATAGATTCTGTTGGATTAATGCCAGAAATCGTAAATTGTGTCGGCTGATATGTTTCTAATGAATATGATTTAGCCTTAAAAATTGCGCTGACAATCAAAGATCTCTCATTAGAAAAAATTAAAAATTTTCTGCTATCTCCTGAATAAATTATTAAAATCGATGAAAGAATAACCGAAATCGCAAGAACAACCACCATTTCAACAACGGTAAATCCGGTAGTGAAATTTTTCTTTTTAACAGAGCTAAATTCCTTAATTACTTCTAACATTTTGTTAATTTAAAGTTCAAATATCAAAAATTAAAATGACAATGTAAAATGAAAAATTAAAAACATCTTTAAATTTTGATTTGCCATTTTGATTTTTAATCTTTAATTTTTACATTAATTAGGAAAGAGGCTAAAATAAAAATTTAAAATATTTACTCCAAAAAACATAACTATCACCGTTGAAAGAACAATAAACGGGCCAAACGGTAACAATGTTTTCATGCCTGCTCTTTTTCCTACCATCAAAATTATACTCCAAATAGAACCGATTATAAACGAACCCAATAAAGCTATGATAATATCTGGCCAACCAAGGAAAACACCAAGAGCAATAGATAATTTAACATCTCCAAAACCCATTCCCCTGCCACGACTTAAAAAATAAATTCCGCCAAATAAAACTATCCCAAAGAATATTCCCAAAAGACTCGAGACTAAAAGAGAATCTCTGAATCCAAAAAGTGAAGCATAATGGCCCAAAAACGAATATTGATAAAAATTAAAGAATGAATATTTATACTTAATAAAAACTAAAACTAATCCCAAAACCAAAATAAGAATATTAGAACTATCCGGTATTATCTGTAGCCTTAAATCTACTAAAGATATAAAAACTAAAGTTATTAAAAATAATGTATATATTAGACATAAACCATAGAACACTACCGGCATAGGCCCAGATAAAAATCTAAATTCATAAACCATCGAAATTAATCTTGGAACAAAAACAAAAATTAATCCCGAAACTATCTCAACTATTGGATATTGAAAAGATATTTTATTTTTACAATACCTACATTTCCCTAAAAGAAATAAAAAGCTAAGAATTGGAATTAAGTCTATCCAGGAAATTTGATGTCCACAGTTCATACAATGCGATCTTCCAGAAATTTTAGGCAGATCAAAAACGCGCCCATCTTCTTTATATCTTAAAGATAAAACATTTAAAAAACTTCCGAACAATGTCCCAAAAACAAAAAGTATAAAATTAATCATAAAAAAAATTAAAGGAACAACGCGGCAATAAGCTCAAATAAAGGCTAGTTTCCATAGAAACATTCGCGGTTGCCAATACAGTAGTAATCCCCATCGCAATCTATCCCGTTAGGATAAAGATTCTTACACGACTCCAATGGGCAAGAAGATGGCATAAGTTTTGATATTATATCAGAATTATTTACATCATCCCCCAAAGGCTTACTACTTCCAGAAAGTCTTGCTCTTAGGATATAACACTGGCCTCTAGGGACAGAAGCTCCAGAACCCAATTGAACAAAATAACTATATGATTCTCCTAAAGAAAGTTCTGGATCATTTTGCAAATTTTCAGAACCAACCTCCGCTTTTTTCAAAATATCAGATAATTCCTGCCAATTATTGGGATCATCTCCGATATTATTAGGAGAAATAGCTCCGCGACATTCAGAATTAATAATACTTCCCGGATAAAATCCGCATTTTAATTTAAAAAGTTCCAGAGATTGAGCTGCACTTTTTAAATCTGCAACCCTCTGATCATCTTTGGTTTTTTTTCTAACATCCAACAAACTCGGCAACACAAGCGAAACAATAACGCCTATAACGCCAATAACAATTAAAATCTCTACCAAAGTAAACCCCGCAACCTTTAAAATACTTAATCGTTGCGGGGTAAATCCTTTCTTGGAAAATTTATTCCTCATCAAATCTTTCATCTATAAATAAATTCTAAAAACCTTTTTTATTGAACACCTACACAGTAAAAATAAGGAACAACAGAATCCTCGCAGTTAATAAAGGAACTATAGTCTGCTGGAGTTATATCGATATCATCAATATCTGAATCTAATGCAGAATTCTTTGTTTCTAAAGTAGCAATTAATATATAGGATTGATTCGTTATTCCAGAATGATATTTATATGGGGTTGATACGCTTAAATCTACTGGTATTTTCATATTTAATGCTTTTTTCATGGCAAAATCTAAACCAGCAGCAGAGGGCCATACTCCATCAGAAGTATAGTCTGGAATAGCTATTGGACAAGTTGATCCTCCAGGATAGTTTCCGCATTTAGAATAATAAAGCTCTAGTGCGCTCTGTACTTGTTTTAAATCCGCAATTCTTCTAGCGTCACGAGCCGCCTGTCTCGCACCCTTTAAACTAACAAGTAAAGCCGAAGCCAAAATACCGATAATGGCTATTACTATTAATAACTCAACCAAAGTGAATCCTTTTTGTTTTTTAATTTTATTCATATATTTTTAATTCTTCTAATTTGGATTTAGAAAGTGCAGATACGAGGCGTTCCAAGGAAGTTGTATCAAGCTTGTTGATACTACGACGAGGAACAACAAAGTATATGCCTTTATAAATTCAAATTTACCTAATGACTTGTATTAAATTATATATCGGAAGTAAAAGTGCCGCAAACATAAACCCAACCATAAGCCCCAAAAACACCATAATGACTGGCTGTATTAATTCTGAAACATTAGAAACTAAGTTATCAACTTCTCTTGAGTAAAAAGAATTTATTTTCTGAAACATCTCCTCAAGCTTTCCGGTTTGCTCGCCCACAGAAATCATTTGAGTCACAATGGTCGGAAAATATTTTCCATATAACTGAAATGCTTGACTAAGTGGCTCTCCTCTGCGCAATCTCTCAACTATTTCATGAATAACTTCTTCGTAAAGCTCGCTTCCGATAGTGTGACCTGCAATTTCTAAAGATTGGGTAATTGGAATTCCCCCTTTAATTAAGACACTTGAAACCTCAGAAAATCTTGCAATATATAATTTTTTAAAAAGACCGCCCAACCCAGGAACGCTTAAAACTATTTGATTTAAAATCGCCTTTCCCTCTTTACTCCTGAAATAATCTAAAATTATAATTAAAAAAACAATTGAAAAAATTATAATCCCAGCCCACCATTCGTTAATAAAATCTCCTAAATTTAAAAATATTCTAGTTATTAACGGTAGTTCAAAATTAGCCTCTGTAAATATGGGCTTTATTTGCGGGAAAACTAGGCCAACTAAAACTGCTCCAACAATGAGCGATAAAGTAATAACGAATACAGGATAAATCATGGCCGTCTTCACTTTTGAGGATAAAAGTAATTCTTTTTCTAAATAATTAGCCAGATATTCCATAACCTCCTCAAGTCTTCCTGTTACTTCAGCTGATTGAACTAAGTTCACATAAAAATCAAAAAATATATTGCCGTGTTTTTGAAGCGCCTGAGACAAAGAAAGACCAGATGTAATATCTTGAGCTATTTCATATAGTGCCTCTTTTAAGACAGTATTCTGTGTTTGATAATAAAGAGAATTTAAAGAATCTGTTAGGGAAATTTTTGCTCCCAACATTGCGGAGAATTGCCTTGTAAATATTGCTAAATCTTTTGATTTGACGCTTTTCCAAAAAAGAAAAAATTCATTGTACCATTTTGGATCAGAATATTTATCTATACTTAAAACAAAAAGATCGTGTGAAATTAAAACACTGGTCGCAGTATCTTTATCCACAGCCTCAACATTACCAACTTGAAGCTCTCCGGTTTTTGTTCTTGCGCTATATCTAAATTTCATGATTTTCTTCTTGTAATTTTAAACTTCTTGTTTAAAATTGTTAATTAAATAGGAGAAAATCACTTCGTGAAATTGCTCCTGCAATGAACGAGATACATTATTAATTTTATTTATTTTCATTTTATATCTTGCTACTTATATTCTCCTACATTCTCTCTAATAAAATTCTCAACTCTGATTGATTAAGAGAATAAAGCTCTGCAACTTCAGGAGAAATAACTCTTTGCCTTACTAAATTAGCCAGAGATCTATTTAAGGTTATCATTCCCTCTTGCATATTAGTCTCTATCACTAAATCAATTTGATAAGCTTTTCTCTCGCGGATCAAATTTCTTATTGCTGAATTTACAAACATTATTTCACACACAGGAACACGCCCTCCGCCAATTTTAGGCACCAATCTCTGAGAAACTATAGCAACCAAAGTCGCTGCCAGCTGACTCGTGACTTGGCTCTGCTGTTCTGCTGGAAAACTATCTATTATTCTATCTATTGTTTGAGCTGCAGAATTTGTATGAAGCGTAGAAAAAACTAAGTGGCCAGTTTCAGCAGCTGTCATGGCCGTTGAGATTGATATAACGTCTCTCATTTCTCCTATCATAACTACATCCGGATCCTGTCTTAAGAGTGATTTTAAAGCATGATGAAAACTTATAGTATCAGTCCTAACTTCTCTTTGGGAAATAATTGATCTGTCCTGTGCAAAAAGATATTCAATAGGATCTTCAACGGTAACGATATGTTCCATTCTGGTGTGATTAACTTCGTCAACCAAAGCAGCCAAACTTGTAGATTTTCCATGTCCAGCAGGACCCACAAAAAGCACAAATCCTTGGGATAATTTTGTTAAATCGTGAAGTACTGGTGGAAGGCCAAGTTGTTCGATTGTTTTTACTTTGCTTGGAATAAGTCTAAGTGCCGCTGCCATATATCCTCTCTGAAAAAATACATTTACCCTAAACCTTGCCTTGTCTTCATAGGAATATGAAAAATCTAATTCACGCCTAGCCGTAAACTCTTGAGCTTGAGCTTCGGTTAACAAAGAAACAACTAGTCCTTCTGCAATTTCTGGAGAAACTATTGGCTCTCCATCAACAGGAATCAAAACTCCATCAACCCTTAAGCTGGGTTTTTTTCCTACGCCTATATGAATATCAGAAGCATTTTGCTTAACCGCCAAAAGCATTAATCCCTCCAATCTATCTTTGTAATCTGTCATATTGTTTTATGTATAAATTATAACTCATTTAATAAAGATCTATATCTTATCTGTTTCGCTTAATACATCTTCAATACTAACCAATCCCTGTAATGCTTTTATTATTCCATCTTGCCTTAAAGAAATCATGCCTTGTCTTAATGCTTCTTTTAATATGTCATTTTCTGAAAAATTCTTTTCAGATAATACTTGGGACAATTCCTTTGTCATTTCAAAAACTTCAAAAATTGCCACCCTTCCGACGATGCCTTTATTTTTACAAATCTTGCACCCAGGAGCCTTATAAACCTTAAAAGGCTCTTTTATTTGAATTAAATTCTGCGCCAAAGCTAATTCTGCTTTAATAACTTTTAAAATTTCAGGGGCAGGGTCAGATGCAGTTTTGCAACTATCGCAAAGCTTAGGAATTAATCTCTGTCCCGCCATAGCCGAAATTGCAGACGGCAAAAGATAACTAGAAACTCCTAAATCGATTAGTCTTGGGATTACCCCAACGGCATTATTCGTGTGCAGAGTTGAAAGCAAAACATGGCCAGTTAGGGCCGCATTAACAGCCAAATCAGCCGTCTCTTTATCACGGATTTCGCCAACCATTAAAATATCCGGATCTTGTCTTAAAATTTCTCTAAGCCCCGAAGCAAAGTTATATCCTATTTCTGGCTTGATTTGGGACTGATTTATTCCATCGATAGTATATTCAACTGGATCTTCTAAGCTGATGACGTTCACGTTTTCCTTATTTAAAATTTTCATCAAAGCATAAAGAGTTGTTGTTTTTCCAGATCCGGTCGGCCCAGTCAAAAGGACCATTCCGTAAGCCCTAGTAATTGCTCTATTTAAAATATCAAAACTTTGCCCAACAATTCCCAAGTCTCCAAGATTTTTTAATCCAGTTGCGCTATCTAAAACTCTTAATGCAACTTTTTCTCCGTTTGGAGTGGGAAAAGTGGAAACCCTAAAATCTATTTCTTTTTCAAAAATCATCGTCCTAAATCTTCCATCTTGTGGAATTCTGGTCTCGTCCAGCTTCATGTTAGAAAGAACTTTTACACGAGAAACTATGGCCTGAGAAAGTTCTGGCGGAAAAGCTGTATATTCTTCCAATTCGCCATTCAATCTAAATCTTACCCTAGTTTTTAATCTTCCTGGTTCTATATGAATATCAGAAGCTTTCACTCCCACGGCTTCCTTTAAAAGACCAGAAACTATTCTTATAATGGGAGCATCTATATCTTTTTTAGAAGAATCTGCTTCGTCTAGTTTAATTATTTTCTGAAAAGCCCTAAATTCATCTGCGCCTTTTTCATTTTTAATAAAATCCAAAGCCTCCTTAATTTCATCGGAAATTGGATTATATCTATTTATAACAGCATAGACGTCAGATGGAGTAACAACATAAACTCCCAAATTAACTTTTTCCCTTGATGCTAAAAATTTAAGAGCCTGTTGCGCCTGTGAGTCGTCTGGATTAACCATCCCCACAACAATCATATCCTGAGTTCTACTCATAGGAATCATTTTAAAACTTCTAGCATTGTCGAATGGTATAAGTTTTATTAAACTCTCAGAAACAGAAGCAACATCAATTTTTTTATACGGTATTTTTAAAATCTTTGATTTAATCTTCGCAACATCATCTTCGGACACTAAGTTTTCAGAATAAATTACTTCTTCAGCGGTTTTTTTTACAGACTCAGCCTCTCTTAAAACCCTCGCGGCATCTTCTTGTGTCAAAAGTCCCTCCGTAATTAAGGCGGAAATTAAATCTTGATTTTTCATCTTAATTTTAGAAAGGAATAAATGGATTTTCTCGACCATTTAGCCCGAGAGATGGCTTTGAAGCAAAATTTTGCAATTTTTCTAAATTTTTATTTTTAAAAACAGCGCTCGGATCAATATATTGGGAGTTGGCTATAATCTCCGCCTCTTTTAATTCTATTGGTAGAATAACCTCAAATTTTGGCGTTGCTGAAAAAAACAAATAATAGATAGTTGCTGAAAAAAATCCGATTATAAACAAAACCGTTATCCACCTTTGCCAATTTATCTTTGTCTGCTTTGCTTCAAATATTATTGCCATAAAAATTATTCAGTATAATAAGTATTTAATACGACCGAATAGGAATTATTGCCTTTTTCATCTGGAATAATATTCATAGAAACAACATCAACTATTCTCATATTTTTCTCTATATGAGATATAAACGCCTTAAATTTATCATACTGTCCTTTTAGTTGAAGCTTAACTTGCAAGATAGAATTCTGAGTAAAATCCTTTCCCTTGGCTGATTTATTTGGCAAAAGATTAAAATCCAAAGAAGCCAAAAGTATTCCATCGATTTTCGAAATAGCGTTTATCTGATAAAGAAACGTTTCATACTCTGGATTTTTAGGAACTATATTTAGTGCATTTTTTTCCAGGTTAACTAATTGATCTTGATAGTTAGAAAGGACATCTTTAACCTTAGCTACAACTTCTTCTTGGCTAGTAACTGTAGATTTATTGGCAGAATATTCGCTTCTTAAAATATTAACTCTGCTATATGCTGGTTTCAGAAAAAATAAAAACAAAATAATGGAACCAAATAAAAGTCCCAAACTTAACGCCAAACTTATAAATCTCTTAGATGATCCTTTCATTTTTCAGATTTTAAAAATTTACCATTAAAATAAATATTCAAATCAAATTCAACTTTCCCACCATCGATCAATCTAGCATTAGTAGTCTGATATTTTGCAATATAATCAAGACTATTTATCAAAGAAATCTGATAAGCTAAAACATCATAATCGCGAGCTACTCCTCTTAGATTCAACTTTGCCCCCTGAACGTCAAAATCAAAACTTTTCCAAAAAATAGATTTATTAGTATTGAATTGTAAAAAATCAAATATTCTAGAAGAAATTAATCTAGAATTTAACAATTTATCAATTGATACAAGTCCCCTCTCAAAGCCCTGAAATCTATCTTGATCTTCTTTAGAAATCTCACCAGCCAAAGAATCCAAAATATCTTTAGCTTCAGATATTTTTTTTTCTAAAAGAGGAATATATCCAAAATTAAGACCAAAATAAGAGATAAAAACTAAAGAAAAAATTACAATTAAAAAACTTAAAAGTTTAGAAGCACCCTCTGGCCTCAACTCATCTTTAAACTGCGAATTTTTATTAAAATCTGCCATTGTAATTAAATCAAAATATAAAAATCAAAATATAAAACAACAAATCAAACTGCAAAGATGTCTTTAATTTTAGATTTTTAATTGCAATTTTGATTTTTGAGATTTAATTTTTGATTTACTTATATGATTTTATCGCCGCTCCTATCGCAACTCCCAGATTAACCCCAATCCCCTTCAGTACATTTTCTAAAATCTTGTCATAATTCAAATCTTTAAAGGGATCTGCCTTTAAAATTTTCATTCCTAATTTGCTTTCAAAGTAAGACTCAATACCAAACAAATTAGAACTTCCACCAGACAAAATTGCCAAGCCTACTTTCTCTCCATAACTAGATTCAAAATTAGTAATAAGGCGCTTAGCTTCATAAAGTATAACATCTAAAACTGGCGTGATTAGTGTGGATAACTCGTGCTCTCCAGAAGATCCATAAAGCCCTCTCTCTTTTTTAAAATCTTCGGATCTTCTTGGGTGTATATTCAGTCCATTTGATATCGTTTGTGTGATAGAACTTCCAGCAAAATCAGTTTGTCCTAAAAACTTCAAAAAACCATTATTAACAATTGAAATGCTGGTCGATCTGGCTCCTATATCTAT
>SIBX01000023.1 GCA_009694925.1 Minisyncoccota bacterium | reverse complement strand
TAGTTCAGAAATTATTAAAGACGGTATCAGTTTAGAACTTCAACCTGAAACTATTAAAAAAACAGAAATAAATACTATGCCAAAAAAAGAGGTTAGAGCAAATGGATTAATATTAGAAGATTTAAAGATAGGTACAGGCGCAATCGCTTCTTGTGGAAAAAATATTGAAGTTAATTATTTAGGAACTTTAAAAAACGGCACAAAATTTGATAGCTCATACGACAGAGGTCAAACATTTTCGTTTCAGCTTTGTGCCGGAAGCGTCATAAAAGGTTGGGATGAAGGAGTGCAGGGAATGAAAGTTGGAGGAAAAAGAAAATTAGAAATACCAGCAGCCTTAGGATATGGAGAAATGTCGGTTGGCACAATTCCTGCCAACTCAACCCTAGTCTTTGAAGTTGAATTAGTTAGCGTAAAATAATTTTACCCTTGTCATCTTCGGGCTTGACCCGAAGATCTATAAATAATTAATTCCTATGATAAAAATTGACGACTTTCAGAAAATAGATCTAAGAATTGGCACAATTTTAGAGGCAGAAAAAGTTGAAGGTTCTGAAAAGCTTTTGAAGCTGAAAGTTGATTTTGGCGCCGAAGTTGAAAATTCGCCTCGTCAAATTTTATCCGGCATCGCAAAACACTACTCCCCAGAAGATTTAATTGGAAAACAGGTTGTTGCCATAATAAACCTAGAGCCAAGAACGATGATGGGCCTAGAAAGCCAAGGAATGTTATTAGCTTCCAGTAATGGAGAAAAGCTAGCGCTCCTGAAAACATATAAAAAAATGAAGCCAGGGTCTAAAATAAGTTAATAAAAAAACCGCTCGTTTCTATGACAAGCGGTTTTTTTTAATGTTATTATATAATCACAAATCCTTAATTAAAACGTTAAATAAATATGGCAAATAAAAAACTCATATTATTAATCACATTAACGATATTCATATTTCCTTTTTCAAAAAAAGCCCTAGCAGGTGAATTTTTTTTAGAAAACTCTAATGTGGTATATGTTTTCGAAGCTACAGATAAAACATTTGATTTATCTTATATTTTGAATAAAAAAACAAATTATAGATTTGATTTTGAAAAAAGAAATAAGATTTGGGAGCTGGAGTTAAAAAATGACGTTTCTTCAAAAAAAGAATTTAAATATAACCCATCCTCCCCATCAACCTACATTTTAAATGTTTCTCAATCTTCAGACAATAAATCACTCAACATATCTTGGAGCGATTTTACTTTTGATGATAAAAATAAATTTAATATTAATGCTCAAATAAAATTAGTCGGCGATAAAACAGAATGGTCGCTATTAGATGTTACATCTTACGCTCCAGACTATTTAATTCATAGGTTTCATTTTCCTATTATAAACGCTTCACCATTACAGAATGATGTGTTAACTCTTCCAAATTTAGCCGGAAAAATAACTCACAGCCCGATGACTATTTCAGAAGTTCTTCTTCGCGCTCCAGGTTATTACTTAGCAACCGCTTCTATGCAGTTTTTTTCCTATTATGATGATGTTTCAAAAAATATTCTTTATTTATCTACCAAAGACGCTGAAGGCTATAATAAAGAATACAGAGTTGGCCCAAATTCTGACAAAAAAAGCTTAGATTTTAAATTTATAAATATTCCAGAAAATAACGGAACGTTTAATAATGATTTTTCAGGAAAATACGTCACAGAAGTATCAGTAATGGAGGGTGATTGGTATGATGCTTCAAAATATTACTCATCTTGGGCATTAAATCAGAAATTTGTCTCCAGAGGAAAATTGCAGTTTAGGGCCCCACAATCACTAAAAGATGCCGCTTTCTGGATAATTTCTAGTTATTGTTACACCACAGAATGCGAAACAGGGCCTCTTTCAGATGAAAACACTATGGGAATAGCCGAAGGAGGTAAAATGTGGAAAGATTTCATAGGGCTTAAGCAGGAGGACTCTTTCGTTGGAATGAGTAGAATTTATAATGTTGGCCCAGAAGAAATTTTTCCATATGTTACAACTCCAAATTCAAAACTAAAAGACGCAATAGCTAAGGCAAAAACATATAATGGATATATTGGACCGTATTGGTTGCCCGGAAAATATATCTATCAATCTAATAAATATAATCAAAATAATATTGATCAATATGCTCTTAAGAGTCTAGACGGAAAAATAGTCACAACTCCATCTCCAGAAGATTGGGCGCCAGGAAAAGAAATGGCCGAGATAAACCTATATCACGACTATATTCGCAATGAAACACTAGATCGCTTATCGGAAAAAAGAGCAGAGGATAACTGGGATGGAATTTATTATGATGTAATTTCAGGAGAAACAACAGATGATTATAATGAAAATCTGCCAACTCAAGGCGGCGGAAACTACGACGTTAAAGGCCATATGAAATTTATGGAAGAAACAAGGGCTAGATTTCCAAATATTTTCATCTCTTCAGAATACGCATCCGAAGATCATATAAATCAAGTTGATTTCTCGCAATGGAATTTTATAGGCAACCTAAACACCGACGGCGATGATTTCTTTATGCTTCCTATATATCAAACTGTTTATAATCAATATCAGCTCCAAACAACATCATCACTCATAGATCCGCTAAGAGATAAATCTATGGAAGAATTTGGATATTATATCTGGGCTATCCCGGCAGTAACCGGCGCCCTGCCAGGATTAGTGTCCTGGGGAGATACTCCATTCATACCCGATCACCCGGAAAACATCGCCGAAGCTCGCCCGCTTTTTCAATATATAGGGAAAATTATTAAAAATTTTGTTGATTTTAAAGATTATTTAAAATGGGGAGAAAAAATAAGGCCATTAAATTTAACAGTTTCAAAGACCAGTAAGGAAAATATATGGTCTTTAACTGATTATTTCCCTAAATTTTATTCCAACGATCCTCTTTACATAGATAAAATATTAAATTCCGTCTGGCGCGCAGAAGATGGATCACTTGGTATATATTTAATTAATTGGTCAAAAAATAAAGAAGATTTTTCATTCAGATTTAATTTTTCTGATTACGGCCTAAAAAATGGCACAACATATTATCTTTATGATATGGAGGGCCAAAATAGTACATATAAGCTTTCTGTCTCTGGCGATTTTTCATTGGCAGATTCTATGGCTGCCAGATCATTTAAAATGATAAAAATTTCCACCACGCCTCCCCCTCCGCCATCTGCCCCAAGCAAT
The DNA here is from genome assembly GCA_009694925.1 of Minisyncoccota bacterium. Lineage (GTDB taxonomy): Bacteria > Patescibacteriota > Minisyncoccia > UBA6257 > 1-14-0-10-40-38 > SIBX01. The sequence goes on along the minus strand of SIBX01000023.1, from coordinate 6,999 downwards.
CTATCTGCAACCACGCTTTCTTCTAGTGAAATTAATTTAGAATGGCAGGATAATGCCACAACCGAAGCCGGCTTCACCATTCAGATAAGCACCAACGGCCTCCTTTTCAATGACCATAAATCTGTTGGAACAAACATTTCCTCAGAAAAAATTAGCGGCTTAGATTCCAATGAAAAATATTATTTCCGAGTTCGTTCTTATAACAGCAATAATTCATCTAGTTATTCCAATACCGCGAGCGCCAAAACATTTAAAATAACAACGCCCCCACAGCCAACCCCGCCAGTACCTCCGACACCACCGCAGACATTTCCACCTATTTCAACTCGGCCAACCGAAAAAATCGGCTTCTGGACATCTTTTATCTCCTTATTGGAGAGGATAATTCTATTCTTTGTTAATCTATTTTAAAACCTCTATTCCAGGCAATCTTTTTCCAGAAAGATATTCAAGCATAGCTCCCCCGCCAGTCGAAACGAAAGAAAATTTATTTAGCAATTTCATTTTAGCAACCATTTCCGTTGTCTCTCCACCTCCCAATATAGAAAATGCTTTAGATGCAATAATGGCTTCTGCTATTTTTTTAGATCCTTGCATAAATTTTTCTTCTTCAAAATAACCAAGAGGACCATTCCAAAGAATAGTTTTTGAATTTTTTATTATTGCAGAAAAACTATCTATAGTTTTTGGGCCAATATCGTATATATTATCATTCTCCCAAACAAAATCTTCTAATGGTTTAATTTTACCTGTCTTCATAATTTCTTTAGCCTCAATTAATTCTCCTTCCTCATATACAGATTTTTTAATATCCTCTCCATTTGCCTTTAAAAAAGTATTTCCAGGCACACCGGATAAAAGACAATTATCCAGTTTATCAATTAAATGATTTATCATAGGAATTTTGTCCGACGCCTTAGCTCCTCCTAAAATAAGAGTGAATGGCCGTTCCGGGTTTTTTAAAATTTTATCCAAATTTTTTATTTCCTTTTCAAACTGAATTCCAACAAAACTAGTAATAAATTGCGGAATCTGGCAGATTGAAGCATTTTCTCTATGAGAAACGGGAAATGCATCATTTATAAATATTTCACCCATTCCCGCAAGCGATCTGCCAAACTGTAAAGCTCCGCTATCTTCGCCGTCAAAAAATCTTAAATTTTCCAGCATAATAATACTAGAAGTTTCTTCTTTAACTATTTTAGTAATTGTTTTAATATCGGCGAAATTTACAAATTTTATTTTCTTTATTATTTTTCTTTCCAAGACGGCAACCGTCTTTTCTAAAGAAAAATTAGCAATATCTTCTCTTGCCGTCACAGAGTCCGTAATCGGTTTTGGCCTCCCCTTATGAGTTAAGATAACTATTTTAGATCCAGCATCTAGAAGAAATTTTATAGAAGGGATGCTCGCATCTATCCTAAAGGACGATTCTCCTGCATCTATATTATAATCAACCCTCAATAACACAGTTCTCCCTTTAAAAATTTCTTTATTTTGTTCACTTAAAAATTTCATGATTTTCTTCTTTGAATTTTAAACTTCCTGCTTAAAATTGTTAATTTATAAAATAGGAGAAAATCACTTCGTGAAATTGCTCCTGTAATAAACGAGATACCTTATTATTAATAATATCAAATTAACAATCAACTGTCATTCTTTATCTTCCCATTTGCTTATCTAATACAATATTAACCTGCTCATCAGCTTCTTTATTTTTTTCTCTATAAACATGAGTGAATTTAACTAATTTAAATTCTTTTCTAAGCTCACAAACATTATTAAATAATGGTTTTAAATTAAGAGCCTTAACTTTAAACTTACCATTGAGCTGATTAATTAAAAGCAAGCTATCAGATTTTAAATCGATATCGATTTGCTTTGATTTACTATCAGAAATTTCTATGACTTTTTTAAGTGCCAAAATAACTGCCGTATATTCCGCAAAATTATTAGTGTTAACACCTAAAAATTTTCCATATCCAACTCCATCTACGGTAAAGCCAGCAGCTGATGGGCCAGGATTACCCCTCGAGCCACCATCTGTATAAATTTCAATTTTATTTTTCACAATTTTATTTAACTAACGATATTTCTCCAAGGCAAATTATTAAAATTATCAACAGCAAATCCTGAAGCTGCCCTATGCCCACCTCCGCCGTATTTAGCAGCCATCACAGAAACGTCTGTCTTACCATCAGACCTTAAAGATACAGTAATCTTATTTCCATTATATTTCCAAACTATTCCCACAGGATAACCCATTTTAGCCATCTCGTACCCTAATTCACTGTGAAAAACGGGTGAATTAACGGCCCTGCATTTTAATCCATCAAATTCAACCTCATAAGATTTTTCAAGTAAAATTTTTACATTACTATTTCTGGATTTAACCAAAAGTTGTCCTTCTTTAATTAAAGATTTGGCCGTTTTTTTATTCTGCAATTTTTTCATAAAAACATCCCATACTTTAAAATCCATCTTTTCAATTTCTAGTCTTTCTCTAATAAAATCAGTTTCTTTAAATTTAAAATTCCATAAATCTTTATCTTCTATAAACTTAAGAAGCTCTGGTATTTCTTTTTCTCCATGGAAATATTTCCAAGTTAAAACAGCTCCGGAATTTTTTAACGCATAAGAAAAATTCGGGGCCCTTTCAACGTCAGATTTGGCGCTGATATGATGATCTATGACTACTAAATCAGTATTTTTTAGTAGATATTCAAAATCCTCTCCTTTATAACAAAAGTCTAAGGTATAAACCTCACACCCAGCCAATCCTTCGGGTAATTTCTCTCCGTGTCTAACCGGAATATATTTAGCTTTATTTTTAAACTTCTTCCAAGCAGCGTACGCAGACCCAAACCCATCAGAACAATCCGCATGATACAAAAAAATCCTTTCTTTATTTGTCATAATAATAAATCTAACAGAATTTTATAAAAATCACATTACCATTTGCCAGAGAATCCTCCACCTCCAGATCTCCCCCCTCCAAAACCGCCGAAACCACCGCCATTGCCACCGCCGAATCCTCCTCCACGACCGCCTCCTATAAACCACACACCTCTTCTATCGCCAGTCTTTTTAAATTTCTCATAATTTTTAGAGACCACATAATCAAACAAAAACCCTATTAGCGCTAAAATCAGAATAGAAATTATTCCAAAATATAAAAAACCATATATTAATCCTAAAATTATTCCGCCAGCTCCCCCAAAAACACCTCCAAGCCACCACGACTTTGATCTACCCAAAACACTGATTAAAAATTGAACGAAAAAACTAAAAAAGATAAAGAAGTAAAAGGGATTATTAAAAAGAAGTTTCAAAAAAGAATTATTATTTTGGAAAGTTTTATCTAATCCCGAATCTTCTGCGCCAATATATCCGGCTTCCAAGTCTGGAGATATTTTAGAAATAATCCCTAAAATTCCATTTTTTATACCAGAATAATAATCTCCATTTTTAAATTGGGGAAATATTAAATCATTACTTATTTTGTATCCGTCAGCATCTGTCAGAATCCCCTCAAGCCCATAACCAACCTCTATTCTCAAGGATCTATCTTTTATCGCAACAAGCAAAAGTATTCCATTGTCTTCATCTTTTTGGCCTATTCCCCAATCTTTAAAAAGTTTTTCTGCATAATTCTCTATAGTGTCTCCACCTAAACTACCAATAATAGCAACGGAAACCTGATTTCCGGTTTGAAAACTAAATTTATTCAGCATAGTCTCTAGGCCCATCTTTTCATCTCCATTTAAAATTCCAGCATAGTCATTGATAAAACCGTTTGGTTTTCCAGGAAATTCATAAGCAAAAACATTCTTTACAAAAAATAAACTCAATAAGGCAATCAAACAAAAAAAAGCCCTTAAAAAAAGAGCTTTTAAAAAAATATTATTATTTTTAAACATAAATTTACAGATTAACCTCTGGAGCTTTTTCTGTTCCACTAGCAGCTTCAAAATAACTTCTTTCTGCAAAATTTCCCATACTAGCAATTATTGAACTTGGGAATCTCTTTACGGACAAATTATATGCCTTAACACTATCGTTAAATCTAGATCTTTCAACAGAAACTCTATTTTCTGTTCCTTCTAATTGAGCCATTAAAACAGATACATTTTCAGAAGATTTAAGTTGAGGATAATTTTCTACTATAACCAATAATCTCCCCAAAGCTCCTTCCATTTGCGAAGCAGCTTTTGCCTTATCATTAGAACCAGAAGCTCCTGAATATCTAGTCCTCGCATCAGCAATTTCTCCAAACACAGCATTTTCTTGTTTTAAAATTCCCTTAACCGAATTAACCAATTGAGGAATTAAATCAAATCTCCTTTGATACTGCGTTTCAACCTGTGCCCATTGACCATCAACTGCCTCATTAGTAGAAATCAATCTGTTATACGTTGAAAATCCATATATAATCAAAACCACTACAACCGCCAAAGCAATCCATATTTTTTTATTCATATTAATGTCTAAATTATAGGAAATATATTAAATATTAGCAAATTTTTCTAAGCCTTATTTAATTGCTTTTTTATAAATATTTGTAAGGCTAAGATATAAGCATATACCGTAAGGGACATTACTGGTATTGTAATATACCCAAATTCATTTACGTATTGTATTAAACAAGATGTTTCTCCGGGGTTTGCTCCACAAGGAATCCCCAACTGATTAAATCCTAAAGATATATAAACGTGATATAAAGCGATGATGCCTCCAATGATAGTAAGTGGAATTAAATAATCCACTATTCCTGAATATTTTTTCTTTAAAGCTATCGCTAAAATTATTACTTGAGGAAATAAAAATATTCTTTGCCAAATACACAAAACACACGGATCAAATCCTATGACGCTGGAATAAATCAAGCTTCCCAAGGTTGCGACTAAAGAAATCAGAAAAAGAATTAATAATCCTCTTTTTTTCAGAAATAAATAAAAAGAATGGTTATCTCGTTTTTCAATAAAAAAAGCGTAAAAAATAATAGGGATAATTAAGATATGAGAAATAAGAATAGGAAAACTAACGATTTGACTGAAAAAATTAGAAAATTCCATTTTTTTTATTTTATAGACCTTGTATCACTATGGCCTAACCGCCCAGGGCCTAGTTATTTGCTCGCCGGCAACTCACATCCAGACTTTTCAGCCAGATTTTCCAAAAAGACTTCTCCTGTTTGTTCTGATCCGTCAGCAAATCTCCACGTTGGATAACTCTTAATATTCTCATCCTTACAAATCTGGGTCTGATTCTTTCTATCAGGAGTAGAACATTCAACATATGGAAGTCTTTTAGCAGAATTTCCAAAAAGCTTTTTCTGGCTCTGGCAGTGCGAACACCAGAAAGCCCCAAAAAAAGTTACATTCTTTTCCTTAAGACAGGCCGCAAAACCATCATATTTCCCTGGCGCAGTTCTTTGAAATACTACTGCTCCGATTGTTAAAATAATAACCACAATCACTGAAATCAAAATTATTTTTTCTTTATTCATATTTTTATATTAATCTTTTTTATCCAGCTTTTCGAATTTTAGGGCCTTAAATACAAAATAAACTACTGCCAATATTATAATAAAATCTATCAAATTTGAAGCAAAATTTCCCCAAGTTATCTTTACCGACCCTAAGATAAACGACTGACTTTTTAAATCTCCAATAGATCCCAAAACCAATCCCAAAATTGGATTGATTAAATCGTTTACCAAAGAAGAGACGAGCTTAGAAACAGCTCCTCCTAAAATAAAACCTATTGCCAAACCGACCACCCCTTGTCTACGAATAAATTCTATAAATCCTTTCATATAAAGACAATTATATAAATCTTTGAATAAAAAGACAATTTACTGTATTTTTAATACATCTCACAATGCAAGAAAACATAAGAAATTTCTTAATAACCGCCCACATTGACCACGGCAAATCCACTCTTTCCGATAGAATTTTAGAAGAGACTGGAACCGTGGAAAAAAGAGTTATGCGAGCTCAATATCTTGACCAGATGGATTTGGAACGAGAAAGAGGCATCACCATCAAAATGGCTCCGGTTAGGATGAAATATAACCGAAATGGCAAAGAATATATTTTTAATTTAATAGATACCCCAGGACATTCAGATTTTAAATACGAAGTCTCTCGCGCCTTGGCCGCCGTTGAGGGCGCAGTTTTACTAGTAGATGCAACGCAAGGAGTCCAAGCGCAAACCCTAGCCAATCTAGAAAGCGCCAAAAAAGCAGGTTTAACAATTTTAGGAGCAATTAATAAAATAGATATTGCAACCAAAGAACAGGCCGAAGATGCCTTAAAGGAAATATCCGAACTTTTAGAAATTGATGAATCAGAAATTTTAAGAGTTTCTGGAAAAACCGGAGAAGGAGTTAAGGAATTATTAGATAAAATTATAGAAAAAGTTCCTCCTCCAAACTCAAAGAAGTTTCTAAATCAAATGACGGGCCTTTCAGCTCGTGCCTTAGTTTTCGACTCCACCTATCACGACCACAAAGGAATTATTGCCTTCGTCAGATTTTTTGACGGTAATATTAATTTTAAGGGACAAGAAAATGCCATGCTAGCAGCCAAGCGTGAAAAATTTTTAATTAAAGAAGTTGGCTATTTCCTGCCAAAATTAACTAAAGGAGAAACTATTTTCCCAGGAGAAATAGGCTATATCGCCACCGGCATAAAAAATCCCGATAAATTAAAAATCGGAGACACAATAGTAATTGGTGATATGACGGATGATGAAATTAAAAAATCCATCATGCCTGGATACGAAGAACCGACTCCAGTAGTTTTCGTTTCTTTCTATCCAGAAGATGCCAGCGATTTCGAAAATTTTAAACAAGCAATTGCCGAGTTGAAACTTAACGACGCCGCCCTAACCTTCGAACCAGATACCAGCGAAATCTTAGGTCGTGGTTTTATGGGCGGATTTTTGGGCAGACTTCATTTTGAAATTACAGCCGAAAGACTGAAAAGAGAACAC
>SIBX01000022.1 GCA_009694925.1 Minisyncoccota bacterium | reverse complement strand
AGAAGAACTTGGACTTTACTTTTCGCAGTTTAATTTTGAGTCTATCAACGATTTTAAGGTTAAAAAAGTTAAGAAAAATAAAATAAATAAATTTATCTATGAATTTATTTTTAGATCTCCGGCTAAGAAAAAATTTATTTCTAATATTTCAACCGAGGAAATTTCTAGTTTAATTCATTTTCCAAACAATATTTCACACGCACTCTTGTCTTCTTCAAAGGCAAAACTTAGTTCAGCGCCTTTAAATTCCGCGGAATCAGGATTGCTTTTGGGAAAAAATATTTTTAGAAATGATGAAAAAATGATTTATATGGCAGAAGGAGATAGGGCGAGGCATTTATATATAATTGGCCAAACTGGAACAGGAAAAACTAACTTAATGAAGAATTTGGCCATTCAAGACGTTAAGAGCGGGAAGGGAATTTGTTTTATAGATCCGCATGGCGATGCAGTGGAAGATATTCTGGCACAAGTTCCAAAGGAAAGAGCGCAGGATGTTATTTATTTTAACCCCGGAGATGTTGAAAGGCCGATTGCTTTAAATATGCTTGAATATGATGAAAAACTTCCAGAGCAAAAAACCTTTGTAATAAATGAACTGTTGGGAATTTTTAATAAACTTTATGATATGAAGATCGCTGGAGGTCCGATGTTTGAACAATATTTTAGGAATGCGACGGCGCTCGTGATGGACAGTCCTGAACTTGGAAATACTTTGCTCGAAATAAATTTGGTTTTTGCTAATAAAGCTTTTCGCGATGCAAAATTGGAGAAATGCAAAAATCCTTTGGTTAAACTTTTTTGGAAAGATATTGCTGAAAAATCCGGAGGAGAACATAGTTTGGCAAATATGATTCCTTATATTTCTTCCAAGTTTGATTCTTTCCTTTCAAACGACATAATGCGACCGATAGTTTTGCAGGAGAAATCTTCTTTTAATTTAAGAGAGGTTATGGATTCGGGAAAAATTTTATTAGTCAATCTTTCAAAGGGAAAACTTGGAGAGCTTAACTCTTCGCTTATTGGCCTTATAATCGTAGGCAAAATCGCTTTATCGGCTTTTTCAAGATCTAATATTTTAGAGAAAGACAGAAGGCCGTTTTATCTTTATATAGATGAATTTCAAAATGTTACGACCGATTCAATTGAAAAAATTCTTTCGGAAGCCAGAAAATATAATTTAAATTTGACAATTGGGCATCAGTTTATTGGGCAACTTTCCGAAGGAATCTCTAAAGCCGTTTTTGGCAATGTAGGTTCAAAAATAGCATTTAGGGTTGGTCCGGAAGATGGGGAGTTTTTAGAAAAAGAATTTGCACCAGAATTTTCTGCAAACGACTTAATAAACATTGATAATTACAATTGTTATGCAAGAATTCTAATTAATGGACAGGTTATGCCGGCTTTCAGCTTAAAGATATTTCCGCCAGAGAAAAGCGTTAATGGAATTTCTGAAAAGATAAAAGAGCTCTCAAGGATTGTTTATGGAAGACCGAAGGATGAGGTGGAGAGAGCAATAGATGATAAATTTTTGAAGTTACACAGTAAGACGGTTTTGGGGAAAGAAACGATATTAAAATAATAAATTTTGAAAAACCGACATCTGAATACGGAAATGAATTAGAACCCAAAATAAGACTTGAAATAGAATCTGGTTGTGAAGGTTTTGTTCCAGAAGAATTCAGGTACAATCCTCTTGGTTACTTTGAATCAATGGGGATGAATATTAAACCTGGGGAAATTGAGCATGATCATGCGGGAGTGGTCAAAGAAGATCCAACTGCGGTTAAAGAATTGCCGATTTGGACTGATGAAGCTGGGGTAGAATTAGCAGTGGTCGGAAAAAGAGTGAATACTATAAAATCTCAAGTTAGAAAATCTGGCGATCCGTTCTATGAGTATAAAATTATGCAGTTAGTAAACGAGATTGGGTTGCCTGCGCCAAAGCCGATTGCAAAAGCAGAACAATCCGGAAGTCACTTAATTGTGATGGAAAAAGCCCTGGGATTTACTTATTTTGATGGAGGTCCTTTACTTATGCACTATGGCTATCTTCCAGGAGAGATAGAAACTTTAAAGAGACAAGCCGGAGAGCAGATGGCAGAATTGAAAGATAGGTTTGATGAAGCCGGAATAATAAGAAAATGGAAATTAAGTGATATTATTTTTGATGTAGATATTGAGGCTAAAAAAATAAGAAAAATTACTCCAGTTGATTGGGAGAGAACAAAAATAGATGAAACTAAATTGAGGGCGTACAAGAAAAGACTAAAGGCTTCTAGTGGCTAAGCAATATCTTAGATTAAATTGTGAGAATTTCTTTACAATCAAAAAAGCCCATATGGGCTTTTTTGATCTAGCGTTATTTAACAGCAACAGTTTCTTTCTTGATTGAGATAGCTGGTTTTGCGATTTTTGAAGTCTGCTTTATACATGAAACACAGGCCAAAACGCGCTTGCCGGTTCCTAGTCTTGTTTTTTGAAGATTTGGGTATTTTCTTGTCCAGCCCGTTGGATTATAGTGGCCTCTTAAAAGCTTTCTTGTTCCAGCCATTATTGATCCTTTAGAGCAAATTGCACATTTTCTCATAGTAGAAAGATTATATTATAAGCTTTTTGTTTTGGCAAGAGTTATTCGTTCTCTAGTTTTTCTATGAAATTTACTATGTTTTTTGTTCTGATTTCCCAAGAATACTTTTTTACTTCCTGGTAAGCATTTTGAGTTCTAATACTATTTTCCTCTTTGCTATTTAAGGCTTGAATAATCTTTTCTGATAGAGATTTTTCATTGTCTGGTTCAAAAAACCAAACCATTTTTTCGTTGACTATGTTTCGAATAGAGGGGAGGTCTGAGGCGATTATCGGAACATTCGAGGCCATATATTCAAATATTTTTACTGGAGAAGTTTCGTATTTTGAGATGTCTTCTTTGGCAGTATTTGGCAGGATTAAGACATCGGCAGATTTAAGCCACAAAGGAATTTCTTTGTGCTCTTTTCTGCCAGCGATAATTACATTTTCAATATTATTTTTTTTCTGTTTTTCTTTGAAAGATTTTACATCTTCATCTGTTCCTCCCACGAAATATATTTTTACAGAGCTTGGTAAGAATTTAGCCGATTCAAGCAGGGTATCAACTCCTTTCCAGAAAAATAAATGCCCGGTATATAAAACTATTTTCTCATCTTTAGGGAGTTTTAACATTTCTCTGGCCTTTTCTTGAGATATGTTTATGTCGAACATTTTCAGATCAACAGCATTAGGTTGATGCAAGAACTGATTTTCTTTAAGATTAAAATCTTTTTTAAGATTCGCAATTTTGATTTCATTGGTGACTATTAATCCTTTAATTCTTTTAATAGCCATTCTATTTAAAATACTGAAACGACTCATGTTGAAATCGTGTATTTCTATGAATGTGTTTTTTGACAATAAACAAAGCAATTCAATATCCCTTAAGTCATGACCATAAAGTATAGATTTTCTAAAGGTGAAACTCATCAGCGCATAAAAGAAAATTGATATATTAAATGTCGCGACCATTATAAAAAAGCTAAGACTTGAATTATTTCCAATAAGGTCTATAACTGGGAATTTTCTGATGAGAAAATTATGTTCTACATTGTGATATTTGTAAGGATCAACTTTTTCAAATTCTTTATTTTGTCTTTTGGGAATCCACAACTCCACTTCAAATCCAGAACCTGCTAATTCTGAACAGGTGCGCATTATAAGAGGAGACATAGTCTTTTCTGATGGGAAGCGCCAATGGCTTATATAGATGAGTTTCATTTTCTAGATTATAGGCTAATTATTGGTTTTTGTTAATTTTTTTAGATTATTAGTGTAGAATCTAGATATAATGGATCAAAAATCTTCAGACATCGTAAAAGAAAAGCTGGATATTGTTGAATTTATAAAACAATATATAACCCTAACTCCTGCCGGGAGAAATTTTAAAGGTAATTGTCCTTTTCATAAAGAAAAAACTCCTTCTTTTATGGTTAATGTTGATAGGCAAATTTTTAAATGTTTTGGTTGTGGCGCAGGAGGAGATGTGTTTGGGTTTTTAATGAAGCATGATAATTTGGAGTTTATTGAGGCTTTGAAAATTTTAGCCGAAAAAGCCGGAGTAGATCTTAAATTGTCCGGATCAAAAGATGAAAGAGAATACAATATTTTATACGAGATAGTGGAATCGGCAAGGGATTTCTTTAAAAATAATTTATTTTCAGAATCTTTAGTGGCCGAGACTGCTAGAAATTATTTAAAGGAAAGGGGATTAAAGAAAGAAACCGTTCTAGAGTTTGAAATAGGATTAGCCAGTAATTCTAGCGATGCATTGTCTAAATTTTTATTATCTAAGGGTTTTAGAATGCCAGACATTGAGAGGGCTGGGTTGGTTTTTAAAACCGACAGAGGAACTTATTGGGATAGATTTAGAGACAGAGTAATGTTTCCTATATGGAATAATTCTGGAAAGGTAGTCGGGTTTACGGGGAGAATTATGCCCGGTAGTCCGGAAGCTGAAACTTCTGGGAAATATATTAATTCTCCAGAAACTCAAATATTTAATAAATCAAAGATTCTTTATGGATTTAATAAATCTAAAAACATTATAAGAGAACTAGATTTAGCGGTTTTAGTTGAGGGGCAAATGGATTTAATAATGCTATATCAAGATGGCTTAAAAAATACTTTTGCGAGCTCTGGAACTTCTTTAACTAGAGAACAGTTGGATTTACTAAAGAAGACAACGCAGAATATAATCATTTTTTATGACGATGATGAGGCGGGGAGAATTGCGACCGAAAGAGCAAATGAAATGGCGTCTATGGAAGATTTTTCGGTTAAGATTTTTAATGTGGGAATGCTTGGTGATTTTGGCTTAATAGGTTTTAAGGATGCTGCAGATATTGTCTTCACTCGTCCTGGATTTTTATATAAAGAACTTTTTAAAATAGCTCTGCCTGCCATGCATTTTTATATAAAATCTATTTTAGGAAGTTTTGGGGAATTTAAAGCAAAAGACTCATTTCAAAGAAAGGCAGATTTAAAGAAAATATTAAATAAATTAAAAATTATAAAAAGTCCGATAGAGCAATCTTTTTGGATTAAAGAGGTTGCGGATTTGGTGGGGGCTTCGGAAAAAGATGTTCAAGACGAACTAAAACCAATAAAACTTCCGTCGCAATTTAATAAGCAATCAGAAGAATCTCCAATTGATGATATTTTTTTTAAGAAATTTAATTCTAGAAAAGATACTCTTTCCAAAAACGCCATTGCAATCGCTTTAAATGGCCCAGACTTATGGAAGGAAATTCTGGAAAATACGCTTTATTTTCCAGATTTTTATAAGGATGTAATAAAAAATATAAATGGGAATCTTGATTCGAGTGATGAGGTTAAAAAGATGTCTGATTATTTAAGATTTTATTCTGGGGGTGATATTTTCCAGGGCGACCTTAAGGTTATTTTTTTAAAGATGCTAAAAGAATTAAAACTAGATATATTAAAAGATGATATTGCAGATACTAAAAGAAAAATAAAAGAAGCCGAAAAAAGCAGGGATGAAGCTTTGTTGAGGGGGTTGTTAAAAAAATTTGACGATTTAAATAAGGAGATGTATAGTTAAGACTTAAATCTTCGAATGAAGAAAAAGCTCAAAAAACTTAATAAGAAGAGTTCTAAATCGCCTAAAAAAGCGAAAATTGAAAAGCCTACGGCTATAAAGAATAGATCAAAAAAATCTAATTCTGGATCTAAAAATAAGAAAGAAATTAAACTTTCTAAAGATGCTTTAAAGAGGAAAATAAGTTTAGATGCGTTGAATGAGTTAATAGAGAAGGGTAGAAGCAGGGGATTTGTTACGGAGTCAGAGGTCATACATTTTTTCCCTCACATAGAGGACGATGTTAATTTTATAGAAGAAATATATAAAGAGCTTGATAAGAGTAATATTAAGGTTGTTGAAGCTAATCAGCTCATAGATATAGACGACAGAAGTGAGATATCTAAAAAAGAATTAGAAGAAGCAGCGTATGTTCCTGGCTTTGAGGAATTACCTGATTCGGTGCAAATGTATCTAAGGGAAATCGGAAGGACGCCACTTTTGACCTTTGAGGAAGAAAAAGAGTTGGCAAAAAGATGCGAGAAGGGAGACGAAGATGCAAGACATAAATTTATCAAGTCTAACTTAAGGCTCGTGGTTTCTATTGCCAAAAGATATGCTCATAGATCTTTCAATTTGAGTTTATTAGACTTAATTCAAGAGGGGAATATTGGTCTTTCAAAGGCGGTTGATAAGTTTGATTACAGAAGAGGTTTTAAATTTTCAACTTATGCGACTTGGTGGATTAGGCAAGCCGTGACTCGCGCCTTAGCAGATCAATCTAGGACTATTAGAATTCCTGTGCACATGGTTGAAACTATCGCCAAATTTACTCAAGCCAAAAGACAATTAACACAAGATCTGGGTCGTGTTCCATTACCAGAAGAAATTGCTGTTGAAATGGGCTTGCCGGTTGAAAAAGTTCATCATATCCAAAAAATTTCTCAAGAGGTAATTTCATTGGAGTCACCAATAGGTGGAGATGACGAGGACTCATTGCTCGCAGAATTTATTCCTGATGAAAAAAATTTAACTCCTTCGCAGATTGCTTCACAAGGACTTTTAAAGGAAAAAATAACAGAAATCTTAGTTGACTTGGCTCCAAGAGAGCAAGACATTTTAAAAATGAGATTTGGACTTAGTGATGACATATCTCACACCTTGGAAGAGGTGGGACAGAAATTTGGAGTTACCAGAGAAAGAATAAGGCAAATTGAGGCAAAGGCTTTGCAGAAGATTAAGGAGCATGACAAAAGCCATATGCTCGAAGGCTACTAATTTTTTAAATTGAAAAACTGTCACCTGCTGCGTTACGGACTTTAATCACTTCCTCAATGTGCTTATATCAAGCACATCTCAGTCGTAATTAAAGCCCAAGCCTTGCATCTGGCCGTTTTTGAATTTAAAAATTCTTTTATCGCGTTGTCCGAAAGCCTTGTATTTGATTAAAATCTTTGAAATTCGCGAAGGGTATTAAGGTGTTTTATTAATATTGACTTTTAAGTATTATTTGATATAGTATGGGGGGTAGTGGATAAGACTTTTGATATTAATCTTGGATCTGCTATACTTATAAAACCTATGAAAAAATCAATGAAATATAGCTTTTTTGCGTTATTGTTGGTTGTTTCTTTCTTTGTTAGTTCGATTGCTTTTGCGTCTGAAGAGTCTTCAGAAGGCGAAAATTCGCCAACAGAAGAAGTCTCCTCGGCCGGAATATTGCCTACAAATCCATTCCATTTCATGAAAGAATTTAGATGGGGATTTAAGAGATTTTTTTCCAATTCGCCTTTTAGAAAATTTGGACTAGAAGAGCAAATACAGATAAATGCTGTTTTAGAAATAAGTAAAATGATTTCAATGAAAATTGATAATCCTTCAGCTATCGAAAAGTCTGTATTGGCTTTTAAGGAGAGTCTAAATAATATGAAAGAAATTTCTTCCTCTTTGACCGAGAAAAATATGAGTGAGTTATCGGATTCTGTTTCTAGGCTCAAAAATAGCTGGATGAGACTTCGAAGGCTCATATCTTCTGGAAAAATAGAAGTTGATGGAGTATCTGATATGTACTCCGAGATGTCAGAGATTCTTAGTAATTTTAGTTATTAAATTATTTAATAAATAAAAAATCGTCCTTTTGTAAAATGGGGCGATTTTTTATTTACAGAAATAATTTTGAAATTATCTCTTTTTGTTGTATTTTGGTATTAATGAATCACGAAGAAATTAGGAAAAAGTTTATAGAGTTTTTTAAGAAAAATGGGCATGAATCTGTGCCGTCTTCTTCGCTTTTGCCGGATGATCCATCGGTGCTTTTAACGACTGCGGGAATGCAGCAATTTAAAAAGTATTTCACTGGAGAACTAGATCCAATGCAGGATTTTAAATCTAAGAACACAGTTTCAATTCAGAAATGTTTCAGGACTTCTGATATTGATGAGGTTGGAGATGAAAGACACTTAACTTTCTTTGAAATGTTGGGCAATTTTTCTTTTGGAGGATATTGGAAAGAAGAAGCGATTAAATATGCTTATGAATTTATCGCCAAAGAGATGGGGTTGGAGATTGATTATGTGACTGTTTTTGATCCAGAAAAGGTTTCGGCTGGTGATTGGAGACGGGGAGTGCCATATGACGAAGAGTCTTATAAAATTTGGCAGAAATATGTTCCAAAAGAAAAAATCAGAAGAGAGGGGGCTGATAACTTTTGGGGACCAACTGGAAATGAGGGGCCATGCGGACCGACAACGGAAATATATGTTGATGGAATAGAAATTTGGAACGTGGTGTTTAATCAATTTTATCGCGATAAGGAAAATAAATTAACCGATTTAAAAATACGGGGGATTGATACTGGAATGGGCTTAGAGAGGTTGGCCATGGTAAGTCAGAAAAAGAAAAATGTTTTTGAAACGGATTTGTTTGAATCCATCGTTCGGGAATTGCCAGAGGAAATGGAATTTAAAACAAAACTGATTTTTACGGATCATGCGCGAAGCTCTGCTTTTTTAATCTCTGATGGGATTAGGCCTTCTAATAAAGATGCTGGCTATGTTTTGAGGAGATTATTAAGGAGAGTTATTACTTATAACTATATATGGCTAAGATCCCATCCTGAATCAAAATTTTCCTTTCGAACTTTGATTGATGAAGTTGTTTCTCAATATGGATATATTTATCAAAATTTGAATCGTGAAATTATAGCGGGCGTTTGTGAAGAGGAATATGTAAAATTTAATCGTACGATAGAAAAAGGATTGAAAGAGTTGGATGTTTTGATGGAAGTAGATGCTAAGAAAGCATTTGATCTTTATCAGAGCTTTGGTTTGCCTTATGAAGTGGTTAAGGAATTAGCCGGATCTAGAGCTTCTATTTTGAATCGAGATGATTTTGATAAGAAATTTGTTAAGCATCAAGAGATTTCTAAGGCAGGAGCTGAAAAAAAATTTGGCGGACACGGGCTACTTTTGGATACGGGGGAGCTAAAAGCTAAAGATGAAGTAGAGCTTAAGAAGGTTACTCGATTACATACAGCTACTCACTTACTTCAGGCAGCGTTGAGAAAAGTTCTTGGATCAGAAGTATCACAAAAAGGATCTGATGTAACAGCTGAAAGAACGCGTTTTGATTTTGCTTTCGGCAGAAAATTAACTCCAGAAGAAATAAAAAAAGTTGAAGAATTGGTGAATGGCGCAGTGGAGGCTGATTTGCCGATGCAGTTTAAAGAGATGAGCAAGGTTGAAGCTGAGAAAACAGGAGCGCTATATTTCTTCAGAGAAAAATATCCAGAAAGAGTTAAAGTTTATTTTGCGGGTAAATCACTGGAAGATGCATTTTCAAAAGAATTCTGCGGAGGACCGCACGTAACTCATACGGGAGAGGTGGGTAAGTTTAAAATTGCCAAAGAGGAAGCGGTGGGAGCGGGAGCGAGAAGAATACGTGGAGTGGTGGAGAACTAATTTAAAATTCAAATATTTTAAATATTAATTCTGGACATGATCTCGATAGGCAATAATAGATATTGTTGATAACTTATTTCATATCATGGTTGCTTATTGTATACTTTAACTATCTGCCATAGTTTTGCTATGTTTATCTATAATAATTAAAAATCAATTTATGAAAATAAGTAAAAGTTTTATTACTTTATTAATTGTGGTGGTTGTCGTCTTGGTTGTGTTTATGTTTACAGATTTAGCTAGCAATAAAGAAATGTTATCATCTAATACTTCTAATAATGAATTGGCGCAGACCAGCGGAACGCCTTCTGGAGGTAAGCCTGGTAGCGGAGGAAAGCCAAAAGTTCCCGTAGAAAGGCAATGTATTAAGACTATAGATGTAACCTATGATACATCAAAACCAACTAAGGGTATGCCGAAAACAACGTGGACGGGAAAGGCTGAAAGTCCTGATGATGCAAAGAAAAAAGCAAAAGATGATTTACTGGCAAAGCTTTGCGGTTCTTTTAACAACCATACACCTAATCCCTCAACCGGCGTTACTGAACCCCAATGCCTCAACTGGAAAGATACAGTAACCGGCCGACTAAATGCATTTATAGAATGTTATTATGCTGGAGAGAGCCCTAATGATTGGGGATATAAGCCGGGAATTACCTGTAAAAATCAGACTAAAATTCATATACCTTTTACGGATGATAGTTATTCTTGTACTTTTACAGGCACTGTTGTTGCTCAATGCGTTAATTTTTGTGGCTGTGTGGCCAGTCGAGAGCCATTAAATCCGGGACTTAAGGGTCCGCCTACTAGCAAGACTCCTAATCCTACAAATCCCAATTCTCCAACTCCTAAGGGTCCGTCTACTCTCGGACCAAATCCTCCGTCGGTTGGAGGTTGGCCGGCGGGGCATGATTATGACCCTTCTCGTAATTAGTCCAGCGATCCTAAAAAAACTAAGGGTTGGCCAGCCGATCATGATAATTCTCCATCTTTAACTTGGGATCCGACAGATATAACTACTGGCTGGAAGCCGGACCATGAAGCCGAAAAAAGTTCTGCTTGGCCGGCGAGTCATAAGGGCGAAACTTCAAAAACACAAAACTAATATTTTTGGCAGTTGGGGCAGAAGTGGGCCATACGCTGGCCTATTTTTGTTTTTATGATTTTGGCGTTGCATTTTATCAGGCCTGTCTGTCGGAGGCAGAGAAGTCCCTCTCGCATATAAACTTTTCTGATTTTGATATAACCGCCATCCTTGCCGAGCAAATCTTTATAGTCTCGCATTGAGGAACCTCTTAAGGCAACGGCAGTTTTTAGAATTTTCTGGATTGAATTAAATAATGTCTTTATTTTTTCTTTGGATAATTTATTAGCAGGAGTAAGCGGATGTATCTTTGAAGACCA
>SIBX01000021.1 GCA_009694925.1 Minisyncoccota bacterium | reverse complement strand
ATGGCAAATATAAATGACCTCAAAAAAATGTTTTCAAAAATGTCCGAGGAGGATTTATTTGCTAGTGCATATTTATTTTTTGGCGATAATTTAAAAAGCCAAAATGATTTTTTAAAAAGCTTGGGAGCTTTTTTGGAAACCGGTGATTTTAAATACGAAGGCATTCTAATGGATACTTTGTTTTTAGATGTTAATTTGGATGGAGGAATAGACGTTATGAGAAGAATTCCGGAATTTATTTTTCAAGCACCAATTAAGGCGAAAAAAAAAGCAGTTTTTATTCTTAATGTGGATAATCTAACTCGCCACGCGCAAAACGCAATCTTAAGGATTGTCGAAGAGCCGCCTAAAAGGGGAATTATTTTCTTGGGTGCAAAATCTGCAGAAAATATTTTGCCGACATTGCTTTCTAGAATGCAGAAATTTTATTTTTTTGAAAAAAATAATGATAAGGTTTTAACGGTCATGCCTCAATCAGAGAAATTTTTCTTTGATTTTAAAAAATCTTCTTCTAATAAAGAAAGATCAGAAGCAATTAAGAAGGTTATGGAGGAAGAAAATAATTTGGTCTTTGAAGATTTTACAAATTTAATATTTCAGGATTATTTAAAAAAGTTTCCTGATAATTGGATTGAATTTAAGGAATTTATAAAGAGAATCACGGCCATATATTCTTTGAATACTAATAAAAAATTGCAGTTGGAATCTGCGGTTTTGGATAGAGAATAGTCAAATAAAAACAAGATTTGAATTTAATTCATTTCTTAACTAATATTAGTGAATGGACATAAAAGAATTTGATATTAATTTAAAGAATACAGTAGTGGCCCTACAAACAGAGATTGGAGGCGTAAGAAGCAATAGGCCAACAACTTCATTAGTGGAAAATATTGAGGTTTTGTATATGGATGGGAAATTCCCAGTAAAACAATTGGGATCTATTACTATTCAGCCACCAAGAGACATAATAGTCTCGCCTTGGGACGTTGGGTCATTGCCTGCAGTTGCGAAGGCTATTGAAAATTCACCGCTAAAAATGTCTCCGCAAATTGAAGGAAATATTATTAGACTAAAAATCCCTGCCATTAGCGAAGAAAGACGAGATGAACTTGTAAAATTTGTCCGTCAGATATCAGAAAAAACCAGAATCAGGATCAGAAGTCTTAGGGATGATGCTAATAAAAGAGTTGAGGGGGAACTTAAATTAAAAACCATAACCGAAGATCAGAAATTTAAAATGAGGGAGAATATCCAAAAATCAGTTGATAGGGTTAATATGGAGGTAGAAAAAATCATCTCTTTAAAGGAAAAAGAATTGTTGGAAAATTAATAATAAATTATGTATATATTTTTATTCGCTCTAGGTATTTCTCTTTTAATCTTAGCTCATGAAGCGGGACATTTTTTAGTGGCTAAAAAGTTTGGACTTTTAGTTGAAGAGTTTGGATTTGGTTTTCCGCCAAGATTATTTAAAAAGAAAAAAGGCGATACGGTCTATAGTTTTAATCTGTTGCCATTAGGAGGATTCGTTAAAATTCACGGAGAATACAAAGATGAAAGTGAAAATCAGATTCCGGAGAAAAGTTTTTGGAATTTGGCTGCTTGGAAAAGATTTTTAATTATCGGTGCTGGAATTTTTGTGAATTTTTTAATGGGTTGGATATTTTTATCTTTGGTTTTAATGGTGGGATCAAAGCCAAACGTTTTTGTAACTTCTGTTTCGGATAATTCTCCGGCAAAAAGTGCTGGTTTTTTAGAGGGAGATAAAATAATAGGATTTGAAAAAACTGAGGAGTTTATTAATTTTGTAAATCAAAACAAAGGAAAGGAGGTTAATTTTGAAGTTGAAAGAGGTGGAAAGGAAATATCTCTAAAATCCACTCCTCGAATTAATCCGCCAGAAGGGCAGGGTTCTTTGGGAATAGCCTTGTCTGATTCTGGAATAGAAAAATCTGGTTTTTTTTCTTCAATTTACAAAGGGTTTACTGGATCACTCTTTATTATGAAGTCTATTTATATTAATTTAGGCCAATTAGTTGTAGGGATCTTTTCGGATCATTCCATATTTAAGGATTTGGTTGGTCCGGTGGGAATATTTAAGGTGGCAAGCGATGCTTCAAAGTTTGGATTTATTTATATCTTGCAACTTTTAGCTTTAATATCTTTTAACTTAGCTGCTTTAAACTCTATTCCATTCCCTGCGCTCGATGGTGGAAGGATATTATTTATAGCAATTGAAAAAATAAAAGGATCGCCGCTTAAGAGGCAGACTGAAGGAATAATGAATGCGGTTGGGTTTTTACTTTTAATTCTACTTATGGTATTTATAACGGTTAAGGATATTGCAAAGTTCTTTTAAATTTTACATTTTTGTTTTTAAATTTTACACTTGAAACATGTTGCAATCTAAGCTTTTAACTAAAATATCGAAGACATTTCCGGAAGGAGAAGAATCTAAAAATGCCAAATGGCTTATTAGAGGAGGATTTATTGCCAAGTCTTCTTCGGGGGTTTATTCAATTTTGCCATTAGGGCTCCGTGTTTTGAGAAATATCACTGAAATTGTTCGTGAAGAAATGAATGCGCTTGGTAGCGAAGAGCTTGCAATGCCAGCTTTGGTTGAAAAGAAGTATTGGGAAAAGACCGGCAGATGGGGAGTGGATGTTATTTATAAAACTGGGAATGAGGAAAATAAGAAAGATGAAGCCCATGATTTTGAGTTTGGTTTGGGTTGGACTCACGAAGAGGTTATGACTGCAATTGCAAATAATTTTATCCAATCTTATAGAGATCTTCCAAAAAGCGCATATCAGTTCCAGACAAAATTCAGAAAAGAAGTTCGGGCCCAAGGAGGATTGCTTCGTGGGCGAGAATTTCTAATGAAAGATCTCTATAGTTTTCATTTGGATGAAAAAGATTTAGAAAGTTTTTATCTTAAAATTTGGAAAGCATATAATAATGTTTATAAAAGAGTTGGTTTAAAAACTATAGTTGCTGAAGCTGGGGGGGGAGATTTCACTAAGCAATATACGCATGAATTTCAGGTTTTAAATACTGCGGGAGAGGATTTGGTTTATTATTGTAGTAAGTGTAAGTTTGCTCAAAATAAGGAAGTCTTTAAACCAGAGAATCATAAGGATTGCAAGGAAGAAATTTTAAATGCAAAAGCCATTGAGGTTGGGAATATTTTTAGATTAGGAACTAGATATTCAGAAGCTTTTAATTTGAAAGTTAAACTTGAGTCTGGAGAAGAGTCGAGAGTTGTTATGGGTTCTTATGGAATAGGAATAACGAGAATAATCGGCACATTAGTAGAAGAATATAGCGATGAAAGAGGAATTATCTGGCCAAAGTCAGTGGCTCCATTTAAGGCGCATTTTATAAATTTGAGAAAGAATAAAGATAAGGAATTTAAAAAGTTTTTTGCTTTATATGAGAAGCTAAATAAAAATAGTAATGAAATTCTGTTTGATGATAGGGCGGATAAGAGCGCTGGAGAAAAGTTTGCCGAAAGTGATATTTTAGGAATTCCTTTAAGGATTGTTTGCGGAGAAAAAACGGGAATAAAGCTTGAGATTAAAGAGAGGAGTTCTAGTAAGTTTAAATTGGTTTCTTATAAGGAAATAGAAAAATATCTAGCAGTTTAGGTTTTATGATGTCAAAATACTTTATATTTTGACATTTGAGATATAAGCTATAAGATAACTTATATGTTTTCACTGTCATTTTGGGGAAGGAATATTGGGATCGATCTTGGAACAATTAATTTGAGGATTTACCTTGATAAAAGAGGGATTATTATTAATGAACCGATGATCGCCGCATATAATAATAAAACCAATAAGGTTTTGGCTTTTGGCGTTGAGGCGAAAAAAATGTTAGAAAGGGCGCCTGCCTATATAACAGTTATGAAGCCAATTCAGAACGGAGTTATTTCTGACTTTGAATTAACAGAAGAAATAATAAGACATTTTTTAAAAAAAGTTTCTAGTGAAAATTCTTTCTTGGGATATAGAAAAGCGGTCGTGGGTGTGCCAAATAGCTTGACTGAGGTTGAAAGAAAATCTGTCGAAGATGCGGTTCGTGGAGCTGGAGTTTTTGAGGTTTATTTAGTGGATAAATGTTTGGCGGCATCACTTGGCGCAAGGCTTTCAATTAACGAGCCAACTGCAAACATGATGGTTGATATGGGCGGTGGAGCAACAGAGATAGCAATACTTTCTATGGCAGGATCGGTTATTACGAGAAGCTTAAAAATTTCTGGCGATAGGTTAAATGAAGATATTATTAGATTTGCGAGAGAAGATTTTAAACTTGCTATAGGGGAGCTTACGGCCGAAGAGATAAAATTAAAAATAGGATCTGCAATTCCTATATCAGAAAAATTGGAAATGTATGTTAGGGGAAAAGATTTGGTGACAGGCCTTCCCAAGGAAGTTTTAATGAAAGATATGCAAGTTAGATCTGCTATGTCCAGATCTTTAAAAACAATAGTAGATTCTATAAGGGAAGTATTAGAAGCTGCTCCTCCTGAGCTTTCTGGAGATATTTTAAAAAGAGGAATTTTTATTTCTGGAGGTACAAGTTTGCTTCGAGGCATATCAGACTTAATTGCTAGAGAGCTCTTGGTTCAGATAACTATGGTTGAAGATCCAATAACTTGTGTTGCAAGAGGCACGGGAGTTATTCTAGAGAATTTAAAGAAATACATTCCAATATTAGACAATCCACTAAAACCGAGAGATATTAACATCTAATAATTTAAATATTAAAAATCAAATATCAAAATTAAATATAAATGAAGAAGGTTTTTATATTCTCAATACCATTTTTGCTTTTGATATTCTTGTTCGGAAGCAGGTTTTTAATTGTTAAAAAATCTTTTATATTTGGTTCATTTTTAAATCTGTTCAAAGGATTGTCTGGAAAAATATTTTCATTTTCAGAGTATGAAGTTGGAGGCGTTGATTTATCTCAGATTGTTTTAGAAAATGAATCTTTAAAAGCAAAATATGGGGTAGAGAGTAGTCGTCCGTATATTTTTGACTTTAAGGGCGAGAGGCTTATTAAGTCAAAGGTTTATTCTTCTTATCCATTTAGTAATAAGGCTCTTCTAGAAATAAATTCTGGTTCAAAAAATGGGATATCAAAGGGAGATGCCGTGTTGTTTAATAGTATTTATTTTATAGGAGAAGTTTCTGAGGTTTATGATGACTTTAGTATTATAAAAACTATTTTTGATCCTTCTTGGAAAATGTCTATAAAAATTGGACCTCAATTAGCAGATTCTCTTTTTATTGGAGGAAGAAATCCAAAACTCACTTTAATCTCTAAAAAAAATAATATTATTGAAGGAGACGATGTTGTCTCTGCGTCTAAGTTTTATAGTTATGGTTTGACAATTGGAAAGGTAAAAAATATTACCAATACTTCTGGATCAGGATTCTTAGAGTCAGAAATAATTTTTCCTTACGATTTAGCCATTATAACCGAGGTTGAAGTTGTTTCTAAATAATATGCTTAGTTTTCTTAGACAATTAAATAGGGAAAGAATTTCTTTGAGTTCTAGTAGTTTTTGGCTTTTATTTTCTTCAGCATTTTTTTTATCAATTATTCAAAATTCTGAAATATTTTCATTGTTTGGTATTAAAATAAACTTAATCTTATCCTTTATAGTAGCCTTGGCATTTTCTGAGATATTTAATAAGGATTATTTATTAATATCTATTTCAATTGTTATTTTTTCTAAATTCACCCCAGGAATGGACAGGGAATCTATTTCTGTTCTAGTTATGATATTTTTATTTTTTCTAACCTCAAAATCATTTTCAATAAATGCAATAACGATTTATTTATTGACCTTTATATCAAGCTTCATTTTCTATATTATTTTAGATTATCAATTTATTATCAATAACCTTTTTATTGTGAGCATAGAGGCTTTTCTTAATTCTTTTTCGGCAATATTAATGTATAGTTTAATTAATAGAATTAAATCTTTTTGAGGCCTAATTCATGTAAAATGAAAAAAAATAAAAGCGACGGAGACTTTTTTGATTTTCATGAGGGAATCCTGGAGGATTTTGACAGTAATTTAGATAGTTATATGGAAACAGATTCTTTTAAGAGAGGAATCTATCTTGTGGGTATTTTAGGATTTTTAATAATCTTCTTGAGCGCATTTGTTCTTGTTAAGATGAATTTATTAAATGGTCAGGAATTTAGAGATAAGGCCGTAATGAATTCTACTAAAGAAATTAATATCCCTGTTTACAGAGCATCAATCTTAGATAGGTTTGGTAAAGTAATTGCTGGAAATTCCAATTCTTTTGGGGTTTATCTCAATATAAAAGATTCGGCTCGTGACGAATCGCAGTTTAATTATGTGGTTGAGAATTTATCCGAAATATTAAAGACTCCTAAGGATGAGATTTTAGGAATTGTTGCTAAGGCTGATTTAAAAACTGGAGGATGGATTTCTTTATTCAGAGATATCTTGCCAGATGAAGCCATTAAAATTAAAGATCTTAATAGTCCAATTTTAGAAATTCAAACTGATTATAGAAGAGAATATCCAAACGGAGATGCTTTTTCTCATATAATAGGCTATACAGGATTGTCTGCCGAAAATGATGTCCAAGGTAAAACAGGAATAGAGGCGCAATATGATTTACTCTTAAAAGGATCTGGTGGCAGGAGAGTTTTCTTTAGAGACTCTAAGGGAAATATAATTGAAGATAAAATTTTAAGCTTACCAATTCCTGCGCCTCCTCTTGAGACCACAATAGATTCTGAATTGCAGGAAGTTTTTCATAAAAGTTTAAATTCCACACTTTCAAGATTAAACCTTGAGTCTGGTTTAGGAATTGCAATTAATCCTAAAAATGGAGAAATTCTTGCGATGGTCAATGAGCCTTCGTTCGACAATAATGTATTTATTGAAAGGAGAAAGAGCGCAGAAAGAATTAATTATATAAATAGTCCATTAAAGCCACTATTAAATCGTGCCATTTCTGGATTTTATAGTCCTGGTTCGGTCATAAAACCATTAGTTGCATTAGCTTCTCTACACGAGGGAGTGGTAGATACTGAAACTCAAGTATTCTCTAATGGGAAGTTAATTATCCCAAATCAATATAACCCGGAAATCCCTAGTATTTTTTTAGATTGGAGAGCAAACGGTTGGGTTGATATAAGAGATGCGATCGCAAAATCTTCAAATATATTTTTTTATCTTGTTGTGGGTGGTCTTCCTAAGTCTGTTATTAAATCAGATTATATTTCTGGAAATTATAATACTTCTGGACTTGGAATAGGAAGATTATTTAATTATTGGAAGGATTTTGGCTTTGGTTCAAAAACTGGAATCGATATTCCCGGAGAGGCTGCGGGATTTTTGCCAAATCCAGATACTAAATTAAAAAGTAATGGGACGAATTGGTTACTAGGAGATTCTTATAACGTTGCGATAGGGCAGGGAGATTTTTTAGTAACCCCAATACAGCTTGCGACATTTTTTTCCTCTATAGCTAATGGAGGAGTATTGTATGAGCCGCATTTTCTAAAATCTAAACCAGCTAAGGTTATTAATGATTTGGGTTATTTTTCCAAAGAACTTGATATTGTGAGAGAGGGTATGAGGCGTGGTGTAACTGAAAGCTATGGATCTTCCTATATTTTGAATGATCTTCCAATGGAAGTTGCTGGAAAGACTGGAACTCCACAGACGAATAATAAGAAAAAAATAAACGCTTTTTTCACTGGATTTGGTCCATTTAACGATCCAGAAATAGTTGTTTTGGTTTTTATTGAGAATGCCCGAGAGGGAAGTTTAAACGCATTACCGGTGGCACATGATGTATTCGAATGGTACTACGAACACAGACTCTCTAAATAGTTTTAATTTTCTTGCTGCGATATTTTATTAAAAATGATTTATAATTGATTTATGAAGAAGATTATAATTGCCAACTGGAAAATGAATCCAGATACGGAGTTGGAGGCCGTTTCTTTAACTCAAAAAATTGACTCAGAAAATCTTATAATTGCTCCGCCATATCCTTTTTTAGGAGCGGTAAGAAAATCTCAAAAACTATCTAAGCTTGGCGCGCAAGATGTTTTTTGGGAAGCTAAGGGTGCATATACTGGAGAAGTTTCTGTAACTCAACTTAAGTCTTTAGGAGTGCAATACATTGTTTTAGGACACTCTGAAAGAAGAATTTTAGGAGAGACTAACGATGCGGTGGTTAAAAAAGTTAAAGCAGTGGTAAGTTTGGGATTAATTCCTGTTATTTGTATTGGTGATGGTTTAAGCGATAAGATTGCAGGAAGATCTGAGGTTGCAGTCATGGATCAATTAATGCCTACCATAGAGGCTTTAAAAAGTTTTAAATCGGGCAAAATAATTTTTGCTTATGAGCCCGTTTGGGCAATAAGTACTCAGAAAGACGCAAAGCCAGATAATCCAGAGAATGCAAGAAATATGATTTTAAAAATAAAAAATAAAGTTTTAGATGAAGGATTAAAGGGTTTGGAATTTCATTTTATTTATGGAGGTTCGGTTAATGGCTTGAATGCTGGTGGTTTTCTAAAGTATGATGAAATAGAGGGTGCACTTGTGGGTGGAGCAAGTTTGAAGCCGGACGAACTTACTAGGATATTAAAAATATAATAATAAAAAAATATGGATTCACAAAATAAGATTTTTCAGTATTCAAGGCCGGTGTTTTGGGTTCTCTTGGATTTAGTTTTAATTTTTGGAGTGCTTTTGGGATTGTCGGCAGTATTTTCCGGAAATCCTTTAAGGGAAAGGCAAACGATTTCTGTTTCTGGTGAAGGCAAGGCCGTTTTAACGCCAGACTTAGTATTGGTGAGCTTTTCTCTTATTTCTCAAGGAGCTGATCCTAAAAATATTCAAGACGATAATTCTAAAAAGATGAATTCGGTGATTGATTTTGTTAAATCAAAAGCCATAGACGCCAAGGACATTAAAACTTCAAATTATAATTTGTCTCCAAGATATGAATCAGTAAGGCCAGATATATATCCTTATTATGGAAATAATAATAAGATTGTCGGGTATACTTTAACTCAAAGCGTTGAAATAAAAATTAGAGATTTTGCTAAAATTTCAGATGTTTTAGCCGGTCTTCCAAAACTTGGAATAAATGAAATAAGCGGAGTAAATTTTCAAGTTGAAAATCCAGACACATATTTAAAGCCGGCCAGGGAAGAGGCTTTTAAAAAGGCAAAAGAAAGAGCGCTAGATATGACTCGTCAAGCAGGTGTGAGTCTTGGGAAAGTAGTTACTTTTTCTGATTCTTCTGGAAATTACATGCCCATTGCTTATGGAAGGGGTGGCGCCATGAAGTTGGATAGTATGGAGGCAGCAATTGCTCCAAATATTGAACCAGGATCGGAGAATGTTTCTGTGTATGTCAGTGTAACTTATGAAATAAGATAATATATTTCTTTTTAACACCTAATCTTGACAATATGGATTATATCGCATATAATGGGTTTTAGAATGAGTGGTGAGTAAATCCCGACGATGATATCGACCGGAATTTGCTTATACTAATAACTATTTGTGGCTAAAGCCCCGTGAAAACGGGGCTTTAGTTTTTTTTAGATAAAAAAGCTCCTTAAAGCTGCTAGAGGTGACCTCCTTAAACTATTTGTGTTAAATGAGTGCTCAACTAGCAGCTTTAAAGAGCCTTTTAAATATTCTGTATATATTTTAGCAAATTCTGCAATAATTTAAAATAGTTTTTGCTTATTTTTTGAATTAAAGTTAAATTTAAAGTAATTATTTATGGAAATTTTAGAAAATATTCCACTTTCGCAATTTAGTAGTTACAAAGTGGGTGGGAGGGCGCGTTATATTATCCGAGCTGGAAATAACGAGGAAATTGCGGAAGCAATTAAATTTTCCAGATCAAGAGAGCTACCACTCTTCATTCTAGGAGGCGGAACAAATATTTTATTCTCAGACTCCGGATTTTCCGGAGTCGTGTTGCGTCCTGAAATACTTAATTTAAAACTTTTAGGCGACACTTTGACAGCTGGATCGGGATTGTTGATGGCGGATTTATTAAACTTTTTAACGAACGAAGGTTTGTCGGGTTTAGAATGGGCCGGGGGACTACCCGGAACTCTTGGCGGGGCAATTAGGGGGAATGCTGGGGCGTTTGGAAGTGAAATGAAAGATAACATTTTCAGCGTTAACAGCATTAAAATTAATAATGGTGAAATTGAATTTATTGAAAGAGATAGTGATAAGTGTAAATTTGGATATAGAAACAGTATTTTTAAAAATGAAGCAATTAAAGAAATAATCATAGAAGCAAAATTTAAACTAAGTCGAGGAAATAAAGAAGAAATAAAAACAAAAATCTTAGAAAAGATAAATTACAGGAAAACTCGTCACCCGATGGAATATCCTAATGCTGGAAGCGTTTTTAAGAATGTGGCTTATGAGTCTTTAAACCCAGAATTTCAAAAAGTATTTAAAGAGAGGGTTAAGCAAGACCCGTTTCCGGTGGTGCCGACTGCAATCTTACTTTCTGAATGTGGACTTAAGGGATTGAAGTCCGGAGGATCGCAAATTTCTGAAAAGCATCCGAATTTTATAATTAATTTAGGAAGCGCCACAGAAAAGAATATTAGTGATTTAATAGAAATTATGAAAAATAAGGTCAAGGAAAAATTCGGGGTTACGCTCGAAGAAGAAATTATTAGAGTATATTAAAAATAAAATCATATGAAAATAAATATAAAGGCTACAAATTTGGAACTAACATCATCTTTAAAAACTTATGTCGAAGAAAAAATAGGTACTGTTTCTAAGCTGATTCAGAAATGGGATATGGATGGAGGAGTTGAGGCCTATATTGAAGTTGGCAGGACTACAAATCATCATCATAAAGGGGATGTGTTTAGGGCAGAAGTAGATTTGAGATTGCCTAATAAAGTTTTGAGAGCTGAAGACGAAAATACTGATTTATATACGGCGATTGATAAGGTGGAAAATATTTTAAAGAGAGAAATAGATAAATATAAGGGTTCTAATTCGGTTAAATAAGATTTTTCCTCAACCTGGAAAGTTTTTTCCAGCGAAAAACTTTCCTTAGTCCTCGACAAATTATCCCGCTGAAGCGGGGGCGTGACGGTTGACAGATTTATGTTTTTAAGGTAATATGGGGATATTATGAAAAAACTAATTTTTAGCTTGGTGGCGGTT
>SIBX01000020.1 GCA_009694925.1 Minisyncoccota bacterium | reverse complement strand
GTTTTTATTTTGTATGTTTTTCCGTGCATCATCGATGGCCTGGTTTTTGGCGAAAGGCGGTGTTCGTCCATTTTCAAATTTAAATTCAACGGAGCTTCTTGAGATTTTTGTTTCATTTCATCAGGCAATTCTGCTGTTGACTTGATACTTTTTTCATCACCGATATTTAAAATCTGAACATTCCTACTTCCATCTCTATAAACTGTGGCGCTTTTACATTTTAACCTCCAAGCCGTGACATATCCGTTAAAAACATCTTCTTCGGTGGCGCTATTTGGAAAATTAATGGTTTTAGAGATTGAATTGTCTACATTTCTTTGAAAAGCTGCCTGCATTTCCATATGATCAGTTGCGCTTATGTCCATTGAGACGATAAATGTTTTAAGAAATTCTTCTGGAAGGTCTTTTAATGATTGAACGCTGCCGGTATTAATTACGGTTTCTCTGATTTCTTGAATCTTTTCTGAAGAGAATTTTTGTTTTTTAAGCTGAATGTCAAAATATCTGTTGAAATAATGATATTTGTGGCCATCTTTGTCTTGCTTGATATATGCAAGGGCGAAGTTTGGTTCAATTCCAGAAGAGCAATCATACATCATTGAAATTGATCCAGTAGGAGCAACCGTGGTGAGGGCCGCATTTCTCATTTTAATCTTTTTCTTTCCATATATGGAAAGAGGAGTATTTTCGAATTCCCCTTTTTCTTTGGCGATATCCATTGATGCCTTATGTGATGCATCTTGTATTGTCTTCATAACTCTTTCTGCCATCTCCCTTCCATTTTTAGAATTGTAGGGAATATTCATTTGATAGAGCAGGTCGGCAAAACCCATTATTCCCAAACCTATTCTTCTATTTTTATTGGCCAGCTCTGTCACTTGTTTAACTGGAAAATCAAAAAGATCTATGACGTTATCCATGAGCCTGACAGACGTCTTGGTTACAAATTTTAATCTTTCAAAGTCCACATAAGGAATAATATTTCCTTTCTTGTCTGTTTTTTCTTTAACAAACACAGCGAGGTTTATTGATCCTAGATTGCAGTTATCATAGTGGTGAAGAAATTGTTCTCCGCATGGATTTGAGCAGTCTATACTCCCTAGTCCTGGGAGCGGATTGGTGCGATTTACTTCGTCTATAAAAACTATCCCAGGCTCGCCGTTGGACCAGGCGCTATGAACTAATTCATCAAATAATTTTTTTGCAGAGATGCTTACCTCTTCAACGGCCACAACATTACCATCTTTTGTTCGAATCACTCTTCTTGGCTTCATTTTTTGACCATTCCAAGAGCATTGCCAATCCTCATTTGGTTTTTCGGTGACCGCCTTCATAAAATCGTCGGTTACCTTTATTGAGATGTTAAAATTTCTAACCGATCCTTCAACCTCTTTGCATCTTATAAAGTCTAAAATATCTGGATGTGTTACTTCCATCATTGCCATATTTGCTCCATGACGTCCTTGTTGTTTTATTATACTAAAGGCTTCATTGTAAACTTTTAAAAAAGAA
The DNA here is from genome assembly GCA_009694925.1 of Minisyncoccota bacterium. Classification (GTDB taxonomy): domain Bacteria; phylum Patescibacteriota; class Minisyncoccia; order UBA6257; family 1-14-0-10-40-38; genus SIBX01. Next base: position 10,260 of record SIBX01000020.1, on the reverse strand, counting down.
ACAGGACCAGAAGAAACACCTCTAGATTTCTTTGTGGAGAATAATGCGGGTCTTAAATGTGAAAAATCAAAACCCAATCCTGAGCCAGCTTGCTGGAGAAGAGAAGCGTCTTTTAGCGTTTGAAAAATACTTTCCATACTGTCCATTACTGGGAGCACAATGCAATTAGCAATGAGAGCTGTTCCCGTGCCGGCGTTGGTCAGAGTTCTTCCGGCTGGGGTATATTCCTTGGTTGCCATTACTTCAAAAAAATCTGCCTCTATTTTGTTTACAAATTCTTCGCTTTTCCCATATTTTTTATCAACACTGGCTAATGCTTTTGCAATTCTGTGGAACATTTCCGCGGGAGTTTCTTGTAGTCCGTTGGGTTTTGTGAAAAGATATCTTTTTTTCATCATCTTCAAGGCATTCTCTGAAAATGATGCATTAATTTTATTGTCTGTCATTCTGTTTGCGGAAATAGCTTCCCTGTTTTTTGTTTGAGGCATGATGGATAAGAGGTGAATAATTTTTTGACTCTTAAACTCAATTTTACTCCGGAAAATTTTAAAAATAAACCATAAAAGTTATTAACAATTGACTATATTTTTTTAATCTTTGAGCTGGAAAATCTTTTTATGACTTTGTCATTTTTATTGACTATAACAATTAAGATTTTCTTACAATTTCTATATTGGAATTATTATTTTTAACCCAATTAAGTATATTGAAAACGTCTTGATGAATATTTTCCTTTCCCTGCTCTAAGTTTTTTGAACCCAAAAGGACGATTGCGATATTTCTCTCTTTTCCGTTTATTGGCATCTTAAAAATAAAAGTTCCGGTATACATAGACGAAACAATGTAGCCCGTTTTTCCGCCGACAAAATCTGGGTACTCAAAAAAGATATTTTTATTTTTTAAATCCGAAAATCTCACCTCTCCGTAGGCTCTCACCTCTCTTCCTTTTGTAATTTGAAAAATTGGAGGCCTATTTAAGGCAATGTATCTTGTAAGTCTGAAAATATCTTCTGCGGTTGAAATATTGGCTGGGTTAAATCCGCTTGCATCCGCAAAATTAGTGTCTTCCATTAGGAGATTTTTCGCCTTTGCATTCATTAATTCAATAGTCCTAATTCTTCCCAAAAAATAACTCAGAATTTGCGCCGCATCGTTGGAGGATTCTATGAGTAGCGGATACAAAAGCTCAACTAATCTGAATCTTTTACCGTCAGTTAATCCATTAGTTTCGCCGTATCCGTCTAACATAAAATCTTGAACCAATATATCGTTCCTAAGATCAATGTTTTCTGTAACCACAACTGCTTCCATAAGCTTTGTTATTGAAGCCATAGGCCTTTTATCTTTAGAGTTTTTTTCTTTAAGTATTATCCCTGAATCTAGATCTGCTACCAGATAGTTTGGTGCAGAAATTTCCAATTGTTCTTCTGGGGGATATTTTTCAAGTGTAAAATTATTTTTTTTATCAATTATCAGGATGGGCATTCCGTGTTTGGCGAAGTCGTATATTTCTTTAGAGTCATCATCTTTGTACTGAACGCATCCTCCGGTTGCGTCTGTAAAGCGTTTTTCTCCACTTTGATAATATGGCTCTCCGTGCAAGAAATATTTACCATAAAAACCAACTGCGTTAGGCATATAAACATTAGATGCGGAGGAATATCTTTCTTCGTTTTTTGAAATCACGGAATATCTACCAGCAGGAGTCCCTCCCCAACCGTCAGGATCTCCTGTTGCTATAATGGAAAACTCTTTATAAACTTCGCCATTCTCCCAGAGTCGGGTTTTCTTATCTTCGAAATTAACTTCTATAAAATTATTTTTTTCTGATACTAACAAGCTTAAAGCTTCGTCGTAGAGAGAAATTTTTGGAGTATTTTCTTCGTTTAAAGTTGTTATTTTGTTGTTGGGTTCATTTTTATTCTCATTAACTTCCAAATTTAGAGAAGGATTAGTTGTTATTATTTGGCCTTTTTCGTTATTCGAAATCTGCGCCTCTGCGCCTTCTTGTGATTTTAAAAATAACTTCCCATCTATTAATGCAATTACAATTACTAAAATAGATAGGAAATAAAGAAATCCATTTTTCATATAGAATGTTTTTCGAAACTAATTTAATATAGTATATGTATTATTATTATGTAAAGATAGTTAATATTGATTGATTTTGATTTTTCAAAAAAGAGAATATACACTATATTAGTAATTATGCCGTGGTAGCTCAATGGTAGATCCGTCAGCTGACGGACTAGAAGAACTAAGTTGGCCGTGATGGAGACTGGTTGTAATTATGCCGTGGTAGCTCAATGGTAGATCCGTCAGCTGACGGACTAGAAGAACTAAGTTGGCCGTGATGGAGACTGGTTGTAATTATGCCGTGGTAGCTCAATGGTAGAGCATTCGCCTGAAGAGCGATTGGTTGGGTGTTCGATTCACCCCCGCGGCACCAAAATTAGTAACATTTGCTTTTTGGAAATTGTTATATTATAGTGTTGCTGTAGGGCCAGTTGATTGGCGCCAGGGTTGTGTTGTGAAACACATCAAATTTCCAATCATTCCTTCTTCTTCCCCTTTTCCCGAGAACCCTTGACGTTTGTCTCTGGAATCCTACAAGCTCCTGGGGCCGTGCGTAGTAGCGTGGCCTCGGGAGTTCTTTTTTATTTAGAGATTTAGAGTGCTATAAATTTTGATATTTAAGGGATAAGATTTAATATATAAGACATGGTGAATTTGGCATTTTATTAATGCGATAAACATATTATGGTGGGTGTAGCTCACCATTCTATCGTATGTAATAATGAATGGTGCAAGATTTTTGCAGATGATGTTGTTTGGCTGGTCCTTGTTTTATTAAAATTTACATTAATTATGGTGGGTGTAGCTTAGTGGTAAAGCGCCGCTCTGTGGCAGCGGTGACGGGGGTTCGATTCCCCTCACTCACCCCAAAAAATTAGGCCATAGAGTTTAGTAAAAAATACAAAATGGAAGAATTGCCACAGTTGAATAAGGTTGAAATACTTCTTTCTAAACTGGAAGCATACAAACTTTTTACTGATCAAGACAAGGTTAATTTGATTCTAGTTTTGGAGGGAGCTAAGTCTATTTGTGAAATTGAGCTTAATAATCCCAGTAAAGAAGCGTATGAAAAAAATGCGGACGTTGTTTATCAAGAAAATACAGAAGAATTTGAAAAAAGTATAAGTGTGCTAGAGGCACTAATTCAAGAGCTTGGACTATTTTATGATAAGATGGCTTTTCATAATAATGAAAGCCAGCCAGAATATGATGGAGTTGAGTTTATAGTTAGTAAGGTTCAAGAGAAAGTAGATCTTTTTAGAAAAATAGAAGAAGAGAAAAACGATGAGAAAAGAGGTATTGAATTTGGTAAAATTTTTGAAATTCCAGACACTGCGATTAAAGCTTTTGAGAGCGGAAAATTAAAACTTCCCGAAGATTTACCTTCAGAGATAAAGCAAGAAGAGGCTTTCTATTTTATTTATTTTGCTTTTTCTGAGGATTATTGGCAAGAAGAATTTGAGATTGTCAGAAGACGAGCGGAGATTGTTAAAGAAATAGCACCTAATCTTTATGCAAAGATAGTTTCAGGGCAGTAATATTTTTTATTCTAAATGAATTTGTTTTTGGAATTCGTTTATTTTATTTCTGAGATTTGGATAATTTTCTAAGTCGCGATCTTTCTTTAATATTTTTATAACAGAATCCCTGACAGATTTTATTAACTTAATATCGCTTAAGGCTTCCATGGCTAAGTCTGGCAGACCGGTTTGTTTGTCGCCTAAGATTTCCCCTGGGCCGCGGAGTTTTAGATCTATTTCTGCAAGCTCAAAGCCATTTTTGGCTTTAATTAAGGCGTTTAATCTTGAGTTTGATGTGGCGCTTTTTGAATCTGAAAAAAGAAGACAAAACGATTGATGTTCGCCGCGGCCGATCCTCCCTCTTAATTGGTAAAGCTGAGATAGGCCGAAATATTCCGAACCTTCGATTATCATAATGGTGGCATTTGGGATATCTATTCCGACTTCTATTAAAGAGGTGGCAATTAAAATCTGGATTTTATTTTCTTTAAAGTCTTTCATTATCCTTTCTTTTTCATCAGATTTTATTTTTCCATGAATGAAGCCTACGGAAAATTCTGGAAAAATATTTTTAGAAAGTTTTTCATATTCTTCTTCTATAGTCTTGGCATCTTTCCATTTGTTTTCTGGTGATTTTTCTTTTTCTTCTTCGGGTTTTGATTTTTCTATCCTTGGGCAGACCACAAACACTTGTCTCCCCTCTTTTACTTTTTCTTTTATAAATCCATAAGCCTTAGATCTATTTTCTCCAGAAACTAATTTTGTAATAATTGGTTTTCTGCCCTTTGGAAGCTCGTCTATTATAGAGAGCTCTAAATCTCCAAAAAGAGTTAGGGCTAATGTTCTTGGAATTGGTGTGGCACTCATTGAAAGAAAATGCGGAAGGATTTTATTTGTTTCATTGGCGTGTGAAATTTCAGATTTAACCAAAGCTCCTCTTTGTTCTATGCCAAAGCGATGTTGTTCGTCTATTATAATGAGCCCTAAATCATTAAAAATAAGGTCTTTTTGGATTAAAGAGTGAGTCCCAATTATGATTTTTATTTCTCCAGAAATTATCTTTTCTTTTATTTCTTTCTTATCTTTTTGTTTTAAGCCGCTAGTTAAGATTCCGACTCCTATTTTTTCTTGTTTAAGATAAGTTCCAAAAACTTTCTTAAAAGTGTTTAGGTGTTGCATGGCGAGTACTTCAGTTGGAGCCATGAGTGCAACTTGTTTTGATTTTTGAGCGGTAAGAATTGCTGCTATTGCTATGATAATTGTTTTTCCAGAGCCGACATCGCCTTCTAATAAGCGATTCATGGGATGATTTTTATTTAAATCTCCTATTATTTCATACAAACTTCTGGTTTGAGTTTTGGTTAATTCAAAGGGAAGTTTTTTAATTAAGTGTTCAATTTCCGAATCCTCAATCCCTAAGTTATGAGCCTTTTCCCGCTCCATATCTAATTTAGTTTTTATGTTGTTTAGCTCTAAGAGGAAAATATTTTCAAAAGAAAATCTTTTTTTTGCGATTTCAATTTCCCCTTTGTTTTTAGGGAAATGAATTTTTCTAATAGCAGAATTTATTTCAGGAATTTTATTGGATGACAAAATTTCTTCAGGAATAAACTCTTTTAATTCTTCCAGATCTGAAAGTATTGGTTTTAAAACATATCTTATACCTCTAGAAGTCAGTCCTCTGGTTTCTGAATAAATAGGTATTAATCCGGCCGTGTGTTTTATTTCTGATTTTGAAATAGAGGGTTCATATGAAGGATTGGAAAAATATGGTTCTTTGCCTCCGGATGATAATTTCCCAGAAAAATTATAGAAGGAATCTATTTTTAATATTTTGCCTATGTATGGTTGGTTAAACCAAAGAGCTTTTATGGCTCCGGAATCGTCGACTATTAGGGCTTCGACGATTATCATTTTCCTTTTCCAAGTTCTTTTAATGTCTATTTTTTTTACTTCTCCGGAAATTGTCGCCAATTCATTTGGTTTTAATTGGGCTATTTTTATTGTATTTGAAAAATCTTCGTATCTGTTTGGAAAATTAAAAATCAGGTCTTTGACGCTTGATATGCCAAGCCTTTTTAGTTTTAGGGCTATTGTGGGAGAAAGATCTTCTATATTTTTTAGTTCAGTCTGAAGATTTATCATATGGTGCTTCCACAAGGAATCCCGCCGGTGGTCGGGTAAACTCCCCTTGATCAACTGCTTAAGAGTCCGTCGGCTGACGGATCTACCATTTTTTCAACGCTTGTTTAATAAAAAATCTACCTCTCGAACTTTTTAATTCTTTTTCGCGTTTAATGGCTTCCGACCTTGAATTAAATTCTTCTTTATAAATTAGCTTCCAAGTTCCATTATTAAGGCTCGTGAAGCTAGTTTTTTTATTAGGCATTCTTTTGTTGTGTCCTAAAAGTCTTGTTTCTAAATTTTCTGTTTGTCCTACATAAAACTTATTCCTTTCTTTGTTGAGAATAACATATGTAAAAAACATATTATGTGCTTCCACAAGGAATCGAACCTTGGTCAACTGCTTAAGAGGCAGCTGCTCTACCATTGAGCTATGGAAGCATCGCAGAATTTTAAATATTTTTTTCCAAAAGGTCAACTGCTTAAGAGTCCGTCAGCTGACGGATCTACCATTGAGCTATGGAAGCAATGAAAATTTAAAAATCAAATATCAAAATGCAAAATTACAGATCAAAATTCAATTTTATAACTAAAAAACACATATATTATTTCCTGCTATATTTTAGTATATTCTTTGAAAAAAATCAAAAAGTAAGTTACAATTTAGAAAATGAATATTTTTAAGCAAAAATCCGTTAGTCGGATTTTATTTGTCGCAACAGATGCGATGCCCTATGTTAAGGCGGGTGGTTTGGGGGCTGTTATGTATTCTTTGCCAAAAGCATTGAAAAAACTAGGATACGATGTCAGGGTTTTTATTCCTAAGTATGCCGGGATAGATCAGGAGAGATTTCCGATGGATATGGCATTTGAAGGATTGAAGGTTCCGACGGGAAGCGATGGGTCTGTAGAAAACCAGCCAAAAGAACTTATTTGCAACATAAAGTCCTTTGATCCATTAAAACATAGCGATGTTGATAATTTTAAAGGAGTTTTTACTTATTTTTTAGAAAATCAGGAATATTACGAGCAACGCTCTAATATATATGGATACGGTGACGATGCCGTTAGATGGGCTCTTCTTTCAAGAGGCGCTTTAGAGTTTTTGAGAAATAATAAATCTTGGACACCAGATATTATTGTATCTTCGGACTGGCAGACCGGTTTTTTATGTAATTATTTAAGAACTGAGTATAAAAATGACGCAGATTTAAATAAAATCTCTTCTATTTTCATGATCCACAATCTTTATTATCAAGGAATGTTCGATCATAGATTTATTTCTGAGCTTGATTATGATGATGGCCAATCCCCTATACCTTCTTTTTATGATTCAAGACTTTTAAAAATAAATGGAATGAGAAGAGGAATCCTTTATTCTGACATAATAACAACTGTTTCCCAGAACTATGCCAGAGAAATAATGACAGAAAATTATGGAGAGCTTTTAGACGGACTTCTTAGAGAGAAAAAATCTCGCGTTTACGGGATTTTAAATGGAATAGACTATGAAGAATATAACCCAGAGACGGATAAATTTTTGGCTCATAATTATAGCGTTAAAAATATAGATACAAGGAAGAAAAACAAAGCAGAGCTTCAATCTAGATTTGGCTTAGAGGTGGAAGATAAAAAATTTTTAATAGGTATTGTTTCGAGATTCTTTGAACAGAAAGGCTTGGATTTATTATTCCCCATAGCAGATGTTTTGATGAAGGAATTAGATGTTCAATTTGCTATTTTAGGAGAAGGAGATGGAAAATATATGGGATTCTTTCAAGATTTAGAAAAAAAATATCCTGGCAAAGTTGGAGCTCATTTGAAGTTTGATAAAATACTTCCGCATTTAATTTTTAGCGGATCAGACGCTTTTTTAGTTCCTTCAAAATTTGAGCCATTTGGATTAACTCAAATAGAGGCGATGAGGTATGGAGCCATACCAGTAGTTAGAAAAACTGGTGGCCTTGCAGATACCGTTGAAGATTTTAATGCTGCAGAAAATTCTGGAACAGGATTTGTGTTTAATGATTTTGATTCGAATGCTTTACTTATTTCCATTATTAGAGCTTATGAAAATTTTAGAAATAAAAAAGTTTGGGTGGAAATTCAAAAAAGAGCGATGAGCCAAGATTTTTCTTGGGATGAATCAGCTAGAGAGTATTCAAGGATATTCTTTTTAGCTAAAGGATTTAGATTAAGAGACTTAGAAGAAAAATAAATTATGAAATGGGCAAACTTTTTACATTTTTATCAGCCGGCAAATCAGAAGCCGGAGATATTAGAGGCTGTAACTAATCAAAGCTACAGAAAGATTTTAGATATCTTAAAGAACAGTAAAAGAGGTAAAATTAACCTAAATATTTCGGGATCTCTTTTGGATCTTTTTGATAAGTATGGATATAAAGATCTTTTTGATAGAACAAAAGAGCTTGTGCGAGAGGGAAAAATTGAACTAGTGGCTTCTGCTAAGTATCATGCGATACTCCCCCTTCTTCCAGAGGAAGAAATAAAAAGACAGATAAGTGAAAATTTAAAATCTTTAAAATATTATTTAGGAGAAGATATTGTTATTAAGGGATTTTTCCCTCCAGAGATGGCATGGAACGATAAGTTAATTCCTATTTTGGAATCGTTTAATTTTTCCTATGTGATATTGGATGAGATAGCGTATGGTGTTGAAAATAAAATTGATTATAGAAAAATATACAAAATAAAGAATTCTAAGTTAAATGTTTTTTTTAGAGAGAGGCGCGCTAGTAATCTTATAATGAGTGCAGTTGTTAGGGATACGTCGTCTTTTGTGGAAGTCATGAAGGGAGAAGTAATGAGTGATAGATATTTAGTGACCGCAATGGATGGAGAAACTTTTGGACATCATAGGCCAGGATTAGAAAGAATTTTAGAGGAATCATTCTTGGATAATAATTTTGAGTTAGTGGGTCTTTCTGATTTGGAAAAATTTTATTCTGAAAAAGAGGAGGTTAGCCTTACGGAATCTACTTGGGCATCTTCGGTGCAGGATATTAAAAAAGGAATACAATTCTTAACTTGGCTTGATCCAGAAAATATTATTCATAGATTGCAGTGGGATTTTTTAAATTTTGTATTAAAGGAATTTTATTCTCGAGACAGTAGTTCTATTTCTGATATCGCAAGAAATAAATTAGACATTGCCGTTTCCAGTGATCAGTTCTTTTGGGCTTCGGCAAAGCCATGGTGGAGTGTTGAGATGATTGAGTACGGAGCCTGGCTAGTGATAGATGCCCTAAGGTCTCTCCCCGACTTAAGTGAAGAAGGATTAAATAGGGCGAGAAAATTTTATGAAGAAATAGTTTCAACGGCTTTTGATTGGCAAAGATCCGGAAAAATTTCTACTATGATGAATAATCAAAATTCAATTTTAAGAATTCCTTTTAAGAATAGAACTTTGGAATTGGGTGGCGAAGAACGTGGAGTTTATTTTGCTTTTATAGATATGATGAAAAGAGAAGAATTGAAAGCAAAAAATTTAGGCCAATATGAGAAGGCTATTGTTTGGAGAGATGCGATTTATAAATTGGAAAATAAATTAGATATTTATGATGGCATTCATGCTGTGGATTTTTTTAGAAATGAAGTTTCAAACCCAGAAGTAGAAAAAACAATTTTAGAATACAAGAAAAAATATAAAGACATAAAAGGAGGTCAACCAGAACAGAGGGGTCAATAGTAAATATTAAAAAATTCGCCAGCTGGCGAATTTTTTAATATTTGGTTTTCCTTAGAAAATATTTTTATAGTGATTTAAAATATTTTTTTCTGGATAATTTATGTTTTCTATTTCAATAGCTATTAGGTCTCCCCTATAGCCGAATTTTTCTTTAAATTCTTTTTGATTATTATTAGCGTAATATTCGCAGATTTTTTTAAATTTTTTTAGCTTTGAATAAGTAAGGTTATCTTCTGGTTTTAGGTTGTCGGATTTGATAAGAGTTTTAACCTCTGCAAAAACTAATTCACCACTCCCCTCTTTGGCGATGATGTCTATTTCCCCAAATTTGGTTTTATAGTTTTGCCGTATTATTTTGTATCCGGCAACTTTAAGGTATTTTGCCGCAATATCTTCCCCTATTCTTCCTATTAATATATGAGATGGCATTTTTTATAAGTGTAAAACATTTTAAAATGTTTTACACTTTCAGCTTTTATGAGTGTGAAACATTTTGTGAAACAATTTATTTAGAATATTTTGACAAAACGTAAAACAAGTGTGAAACACTGGAATCGCAAAAAGTGATTTAATCCTTATTATATTAGATATTTAAAAATAGGTGTAATACGTGAAACATTTTTATTTTATTTCATAATGATCATGTAATACGTGAAACAAATTTATTTTAATTTTTAACTGGATTTTTAGATTTAAAGTCTAAAGCTGATAATTTTTTATTTTTTTGTAATACGTGAAACATTCTTATCGGTCTATATTTGTTTTCTTTGATTTCAATGTAATACGTGAAACATTTTTATTTTATTTCATAATGATCATGTAATACGTGAA
>SIBX01000019.1 GCA_009694925.1 Minisyncoccota bacterium | reverse complement strand
AGTCAGTCCTTCCGCGACCACGATCAGACGATCGAAGCCCTGTTGATGTTCCGGAATCGCGATGCTCGCGACATCATTCAGCTTGATGCTGTAGCGGTCACGATAGAACTTGATCCATGATTCCATCTGGACCGAGGCGTCGCCGAGAATCATACCAGCCGAAACCAAGGCGCTTCGCATATCAACAAACGAAGCAGCAACACGATCTGCGTAGGCAGAGTCACTACGAAGTCGCTCCATGTGCGCCAAGGTGACACCACGATCTTGAAGCACCTTCAATGTCGCTCCGAGTTGGCCAAACTCCATCTTCCACAATCCGTCCGACTTTGTACCCATAGTACTTTAGTCTCCATCTTTCAACTCCTTGTCTTTTAACTTTGAATTACAAAGTGAAGACTTTAGAGTTGATAGCTTTCCGGAAAACTCTTCCGGCATGAGTTACCTCAAAATGAGGCAAGTCTGCTTTAGCCAAAGTCACGTACGTTCTATATAAATATCTCTAATTTGTGACCTCTATACACATACATTACATTGTCTCTAATCAATCGGACCCACGAAAACTGTCACCAGACTAGCATAACTTTCGCAAAAGCAGACTTGCCTCATTAACCCTTGTTTTATGTACTATAATAGACTGTATCACATCATACTAATAAATGTCAAGTATTTGGAATTCCATGGCTAATTTAGGCCTTATTTTCAATCTTCGGGGCAACAACTCCGCCAACTATACCCTGATTTCCCCTCGGTATCTGCACAAAGAAAGTCGTTTCCACGTTCTCCTTAGATTCAAACCAAATTCTTCCACCATGACCATCCACAATAGATTTACATATAAATAGTCCTAATCCTGTTCCAACATTTTTCTTTGCCACAGCATTGGTCGCCCTATAAAACTGTTGAAAAATTGAATCCTTGTCTTTATCTGGAATACCTATTCCCTTATCAGATACTTTTATAACTAAAGTAGATTCTGTTCCAGAAATATCTACAAAAACCTCACTACCAGCATTACTATAACCAATCGCGTTATCAATTAAATTTTCAAAAACTTTTCTGATTGTAAATTCATTTATCGTTGCAATAGAATTCTCTGTAGATTTTGAAAGAGTAATTTTTATATTCTTTATCTTTAATGAATTAGAAAATGCCTCTGTTACTTTTTTAACCAGCTCAAATAAGTCGAGTGGCTTATCATTCTCTTTCTGATATCTGAAACCAATTTCAGAAAGAGTAACTAAATCTGAAACTATAGCTACAATATCCTTCTGGCTCTTGGCAATAATAGTACTTATTTCATTAATCTTATCCCGTGTAACATCTTGATCTCTAAGGCCATCCAATGCCCAGTTAATAACAGACAAAGGAGTATTAAACTGGTGGGTAACAGTTGTAATAAATTGATCTTTTAATTTTGAAAGATCTTTTTCCTTAGCAAGGCTCTGACTCAAGTATTCCGTTTTTAATCTCAAATCTCTAAGTTCTTCTAATCCTTTAAGATGCTCTGCCATCTTATTTAAATTAACCGCCAGATCCTCAAGTTCATCCCCCGTCTTAATAGATACTCTATAATTAAAATCTCCCGAACCAATAATACTCGTTCCTTGCCTGATCTCTGCTATTGGCTCAATCAGTTTTAAAGCGACATAACTAGCAAAAATTGTAATTATAAGAAGAGTTGCCAAAAAGAACATCGTAACCTGTATAAAAATTGTTCTAATTAAAGATTGGCTCTCTAAAGCTGGCCATTCTGCAACGGCCACCCAATTTAAGCTATTTATAAAAACACCGGCGCCACTGACACTATTTCCCGAAACGCCAGAATAATAAACATTATTAGAAAAATTTAAAGAAGTATCTTTTAAAATATCTGACACAATAGCAATATTTGAGACATCTTTGCCTATTAAATCCTTATTTTGGTGAGATAATATTTTTCCGCTTTGAGATACGATATAAATATATCCCGTTGATCCAAGTTTAAGTTCTGAAAGAGATTCTTTAATTTTTTGTAAATCTAGGGTGGCATATATAACTCCAATAATCTGATTGCGCGTATTAAATATTGGAGACAGCGCTGAAAGATAGAAATTACCATCTCTTAGTTCTGGTTCTGATCTAAAAATCTTACCCCCAGATGAAGTTAAGAAACTTTTCTCTGTAGAAAAGTTTCTTAAATTAGAATTTACAACTTGTGATTCGCCAATTTTTGACCAACGCCTAAGTTCATAACCAGAGGAACAAAAGTCTGGCGTCGTACAAACTAAAGAAATATCAACAATATCCAGATTATCTTTCATCATCCCAGAAAGAAGCACGTCATATTGATCGGCTTTAATTGGTGCCAAATCTTCATATGTCACCGTTAGATTAATATCAGATATCACTTGATCAACAAATCTTTCAGCCTTCAGGGCTCCCTGGCTAGCAATATTAAGCTCAAGTGCTCGCACATCTATTTTATGAGTTAAATTAATCAAGTAAACGCTTACTGCGCCCATTAAAATTAACGGCAAAGAACCCACTAAAATAAAATTTCTAACGAATTTTTTCCTAAGCCTGCTTGGTCCTAGAAAAGTCTTCCATATCCAATACCAGTATCTTGTTCTCATATGATTTTCTTCATTAAATTTTAAGTTCCTGCTTAAAATTGTTAATAAAATATTAAGGAAATCATGTCGCTTATTTTTTTAATGAGCGACGAACATTAATGATCTCTTTATTATAGAATGAATCTATTATACTATATTCAAACAATGAAACGAATTTATTTTGACTATGCTTCAACTAGCCCAATAGATAAAGATGTATTAAAAACAATTAGTAATACTTCTGGGGCAATTTTTGGCAATCCAAGCTCTATTCATCAAATAGGCCAGATTGCTTCAAAAACAATCTTTGAGGCAAAAAAATCCATAGCCAGCGCCATTGGAGCAAAATATAACGAAATTATCTTTACGAGCGGAGCAACCGAGGCCAATAATTTAGTTATTTTGGGAACTTATAATTATTTCATAAAAAACAACAACAAAAGGCCTCACATAATAACAACTCAAACCGAGCATGAGTCTATTCTTGAACCATTAAAAAGTATCGAACCTTATTGCGATATTACATATATACCAGTCTCCAAAGATGGCCTAATTGATCTAAATTTTTTAACCTCCGCAATTAAAGAAAATACAATTTTAATCTCCGTAATAATGGCCAATAACGAAACCGGAACAATTGCGCCCATAAAAGAAATTTCTAAAATAATTAAAGAATTTTCCGCCAGAGACGGATCCTCCCTTGGAGGAAAAATAAATAAGTCCTCAATATATCCCCTATTACACACAGACGCCTCTCAAGCTCTCCAGTTTATAAATATTAATGTTGAAGAATTAGGAATTGATCTTCTAACCTTATCGGCTCATAAAATCTATGGACCAAAAGGAATTGGGCTTCTATATGCAAAAAATTTATTACCAAAAAATAATAAAACCCTAAACTCCCCTATAAATCCAATAATTTTAGGCGGCGGACAAGAGTTTGGATTTAGATCTGGTACAGAAGATGTCCCAAAAATTGCTGGTTTTCAAAAAAGCATCGAAATAAACGAAAAGATTAAAAAACAAAATTATAAAAAAATAAAAGAATTAAACAATTATTTTATAAAAAGATTAAAAAACATCCATCAAAACTTAGAAATAAATGGGCAAGATTTAAGTAGTAACAAAAGAATACCAAATATCGTTAATATATATATCCCCGAGAAAGATAAAGAAAGCTTATTGATCAGTATGGACTTAAAAGGAGTTTGCGCATCTTCTGGCTCTGCCTGCGCCTCTCGTGCCAATAAAGAATCTGGAGTTTTAAAATCTATGGGATTCAACGAAGAAAGAATAAATCAAAGTATTCGCTTCTCTTTTGGTAAATTTACAAATAAAAAAGAAATAGATGAGTCAATTAAAATTATAGAAAATATTACGAAATAGAAATGATAGACATAATTTTTGGAGAAGATTCATACAGAAGGAATAGTCAAATAAAAGAAATAGCTTCTGATTTTATTAAAAAAAATAAAACTGGCCAAGTTATTTCCGTTTCTCTAGAAAATGATGAAAATATTCAAAAATTTAATGATTTAATAAAATCTACTTCTCTATTTCAGAACAAAAGGTTGATCATCTTAAAAAATATAGAAGAATTAGAAAGTATTAAGGATATTAAAGAATCTCTAAAATCTATAATAGACAACAAGAATGAATATGCTGTTATCGAATTCAATAAAAAACCAACGAAAGAATTTGATTTTCTAATTAAAGGAGCCGAGAATAAAGAAGAATTCTCCAAACTTAACATAAAAGAATTTAAACTTTTTTTAGAAAAAGAAGCTAAGTTAAATAACTTAAAAGTAACCAAGGCAAACATAGAAGAAGTAGCAGAAATATTTGAAGGAAAAACATTTGAGGCTATGATGGAGCTAGAAAGAATATCTCTCGGAGAAAAATCCGACACAAAAACGATTATTCCAGAATTTTTCCCATTAATTCAAAAATTAAAGAATGGAAGATCGGTTAGCGAAAAAATAGTCACGCTTGAGTATTTATTGATCAACAACGACTCAGCAAAAATATTTAATATTCTTTCTTCTTTAATGGGCCCAAAAACAAAACCCATAATGGCAGATTACGACATTGCCGTTAAATCTGGAAAGCTGGAGTACGACGAAGCAATTCTTTACTACTGTTTAACATAAAATTAAAACTCCTCGGTGAAATCCGAGGAGTTTTAATTTTATTTTGTAGTTTTAGTAAGCAAAGTGCTCAATCTAGATTTCAATCTGTCCGCTTTATTGTCCTTAATAAGACCAACTTTAGCAGATTTATCCAGCTTTTTAAAAATTGTACTTAAAGCTTCTTTGGATGGTGTTTTTCTAAATTCCTTAACAGCATCCTTAAGATTCCTATTTTGGGCTAGATTTTTTACTCTTCTCTTAGTGTTTTGCCTTAGCGCCTTCTTTGCTGATTGTGTTATTGGCATAAATTTAAAAAATGATTATTCCTATGAATATCCTGTGGATAATTTAAGTATTACTACATTCTACACATAATAAACTAAAAAGCAAGCTCGTATCAAAATTTCCCCGTAGTGAAAATTCGACTGTTTGCAAAGCCAATAAATTCATTGTCGAATTTCTACTACGGGGTTTGCAGGAATACAGAAAATGCAATAAAATTTAAGCTAATAATATATTGTGCGCTATGGCCTAATTACTATGGCCTAGGGCCTAACAAAAACAATGAACAATAAAAAAATAAAAGAATATCAAGAAGAGCTTGAAAAAATAGAAAAAGAGTTAAAAAAGGGAATAAAAGAAGACGAAACATCTCCTGATTTTGGCGATGATTCTGATCACGACGGAGAAAGCTCAGAAAAAGTAGAGGCCATCGTTGATAATTTAGGAATAGCCAAAGGAGAAAGAGATCGATTAGAAGATGTAGAAAATGCTTTAACTAAAATAAAAGAAGGTAAATATGGATCGTGTGAAAAATGCAAAAAACCAATTGAAGAAAGAGTTTTAGACATTGACCCCGAATCCCGTCTCTGTAAGGCTTGTAAAAAATAAACCTATGGCCTAACCGCCTAAGGCCTATGGCCTAAATTATGGCTACAAATATTTCAAAAATATTTTCCTCCGAACTTGAAGGTATAAACGCAAAATTAATAGAAGTTGAAACTGATATAAATGTCGGTCTTCATAGTTTTATAATAGTTGGGCTGGCAGATAAGGCTCTGAATGAGGCTAAAGAAAGAGTTAATTCTGCTTTAAAGAATATCGGAGTCAAAGCTCCTAATAGAGAAAATCGCAAGATTGTTGTGAATCTTGCTCCAGCTGACATCAAAAAAACTGGCTCCCAATATGACCTTGCAATAGCAATTGGCTATCTTTTAGCAACCAAGCAAATAAAAGAATTTGAAACAAAAAATAAAATTTTTATAGGAGAACTTTCTTTAGAAGGCGGATTAAGATCAATTACGGGAAGCCTAAACACCGCTTATTTAGCAAAAACTCTAGGGCTTAAAGAATTATTTTTGCCAGAAGAAAACGCTGCAGAAGCAGCAATTATAAAAAGCATAGATGTTTTTCCGGTAAAAAATTTAAAACAATTAATAAATCACCTAGAAGGAAAAGAGCTAATTTCCAAACAAGAACCGACAAAAATTATATATAAGAATTCCGGCATCATAGACATTTCAGAGATAAAAGGACAGGAATTTGCCAAAAGAGCCTTAATTATAAGTGCCACAGGAAGCCACAATTTATTAATGGTTGGCTCTCCCGGAACAGGAAAAACAATGCTCGCCGAAAGCCTCGCCTCAATCCTGCCAGATCCCAACGAAGAAGAAATTATAGAAATAACTAAAATCTACAGTTCTGCCGGGCTTCTAAATAAAAACCCCTACGTAACCGGTCGGCCCTTCAGATCACCGCACCAGACCGCTTCCTCCGCTTCAATTATCGGAGGCGGAACAAATCCACGTCCCGGAGAAATAAGTCTCGCCCACAGAGGCGTGCTCTTTCTAGATGAACTGCCAGAGTTCAGGCGCGATGTATTGGAGTCTCTAAGACAGCCGATAGAAAAAGGCATCGCGGTTATTTCTCGCGCCAAAGCATCATTAGAGTTTCCAGCAAAATTTATATTTGTAGGAGCTATGAATCCTTGCCCGTGCGGATTTTATGGCGACGAAGAAAAAGCTTGTGAATGCGGTGCCTATGAGATTTTAAAATATCAAAAGAAACTCTCTGGTCCCCTGTTGGATAGAATTGATATTCAAATTAATGTCCCTAGAATAAAATACGAAGAGTTGTCCAATAAAAAATCTAAAGACAAATCTGTTTCAGAAGATATAAAATTAAGAATTTTGAGCGCAAAGAAGATTCAAGAAGAAAGATTGGCATCAATCGGGAAATTAGCTAATAGCGAAATGTCTTCCAAGGAATGTGATGAATTGGTCAAAATGGAATCATCTGCTGAAAAACTTTTAAAATCTATTCTTGAAAAATCCATTGTCTCCCCAAGAACTTATTATAGAATAATAAAAGTTTCCCAAACCATAGCCGACTTAGAAAATTCAGCAACAGTCAAAGAATCTCATGTAAGCGAGGCGTTTAGCCTAAGAATGAGAGAATCTAAATAGAATATAGAATTAAGAATCTAGAATCATGGGAGAAATTAAAAGCATGGATCAAGAAAATATTTTTAAGAAGACCCCCCCCCAAGGAAGCTTGAATTTTAAAGAATTTCCCTCGGTTTTAAATAAACTGAAAGAAACTTATTCAAATTGGCTCGCCATTCATAAAGATTTTCCAAAAGTGGAAAGATTGAATTTAGGCAGGAAAATTGATGAACTTTTTGTTGAAACGCTTGCTTTAATATTTTCTTCAGTCTATCTCGCCCCTCAAGAAAAAATTATTTATCTGAATAAAGCGATATCAAAAGTTGATATTTTGAAATTCTTTCTTCAGATTTCATGGGAAAACAAGCTGATTTTAGATAAACGCTATATAGAAATTTCCTCAAATCTCCTTGAAATAGGCAGACAGCTCGGAGGATGGAAAAAGGGTCTCCAATTGAAAACTCCCGTGAAAACCACGGGAGAAAAACAATAATAATTGCGGGAGAAGACCTGGTTGCCCTCATTCCACTCATTCGGATTCGTGACCGAGTTCGCATTCACATTCCAGCCGTCGCCATTCCAGTTGACGTTGACAGTGCAGAGCTCGCAGATTTTCTCGTATATAAAGCCATCCGTAACACCATCCCTCGTAAGCCCGTTGGCAAACTTAGGATTGAATTTTATTTGGGACGTACAAGTCCGCCAGCTTCATACACCGATTGTTATTATTTTTTTAAAAGACTTTATTTTACGCTCTTGCGCAAGATTTTTTACTCCGGCGCAACACTGGCAGAATAATTTCTTAAAACCATGACGGAAAAGTTTTAGCCGTTCCGTATCGCACGATTTCAAAATAATTTTATCAAAATATCATTTTTATGCAAAAAAAGACTCTCCTCCACTCAATCGCTATGCGATAAGTTTCAGAGAGTCAAAGGGTCAAAGGGATACAAACCAGAGAGCCGGAGAGTCAGAGATCAATCGCGGGAGAAGACCTGGTAGCCCTCACACCACTCATACGGATCCGTGACCGAGCCCGCATGCACAGCCCAGCCGCCGCCATGCCAGCCGACGTAGACAGGGCAGAGCTCGCCTTTGGCATCACAAACATAGAAGATGTTCGCGTAGCCGTTGGTGAGGAGTGAGCCGTATTCTCCGTTCGGCTGGAGCTTGAGAAGAGAGAAGATCTCTTGCAGAGTCGTCTCTGCCTTCGCCTCGCCTCCGAGCTCATTCAAGATCGGCCCACTAAGCGACCACTTCAGAAGCTTGCGTCGGCGCAGAACGGTCGGTCCGATCGGATTTTCGTTCTTGACGAGCATCCAGTTCGTGAAATTGCCGCCAATCACAACGATCTTCGGAACGCCAGCCTTCTTGCTTCCAACGACGAAGTGTTCGCGTGCAACGAAGTACTCCGTTGAGCCCGGCAACTCGATCATCTCGCCCACGAGCTGGAGGATCTGCTCCGTCTTCTTCTCGCCGACGATCAACTTGGCGAGTTGTTCGCGCAGACGGGGATTGCTCTCGATGCAGCGCAATTCCTCATCGCCACCGCCTTCGTTCTTGACTGCGTCCACAAGCGACTTCCAGATGCCGAACGCGATTCCGAACGCCGAAAGGAATTCAGACTTGATGGGCTTTCCCATGCTCTTCAATCCTTGTTTTGTGACATACCCCATATCTCAAGCGAAATGCCAGAGACTTAAGGCTTGCCGATGTACTAACACCATCATAGCATACCCTATCTAAAAAAGCAAGAGTTAGAAAGTTAATAAAATAAGGATTATTTTCACTCTTAAATTCAAAAACGGCCAGATGCAAGGCTTGGGCCAAGTTGTGACCGAGATGTACTTAAAAAGTACATTAAGGAAGCAACTTGAGCCCATAACGAAGCATGTGACCGTTTTTCAATTTGAGAAAAACTAAAGTCCCAATCCGGTAACCGCAGCCTTAAACCCATCATAAGAAGTGCTCACTATGAAGTAATCTCCAAAAAATCCATAATTGAAAGAGAAATTTCCACTCAAAGCAGGAGCATATCTAGTTTTAACTGCTTTAAATAATCCATCCTTAAAAGCATTAAATTTGCCTGGATCAGAGAAATAAAACTTCTTAATATCTTGGACTTCTAAAGAAGCTTTAATAGCCGATGACGCTTCTGTTAAATTTGCCGTATTTTTAAATTTAGCCACAAATCCTGGCCAATTTCCTTTACTGTCCGAATAATTAAAGAAAGTAAAGTCGTCATTAAACCAAGTGCCCAATTGAGTTGAATCTATTGGGAAAAATACCGGCAAAAAAGAACTGAAAGCAATTTGGCTTCCTGCTTCATCGTAAATTCCAACTTCCAATAAAGTAGCAGCAGCTTGAGCCTTGGTACTTATTGCCTGTTTAGTAAGTGTTGAAAAATTATCATAATTAAATGAAGGAATTTTAACTTCGGTAATATCTTGAGCATTCACAAAGAAAGATTGATGAATTGACTTTGGAATTTGCTGTACGGGTACTTCTGTTTTTGGCACAGGATTATTGTTTTCCACAACTTCCTTATTCATAGTTCCCAACCCCAAAAATCCTAATATTTGCCCGCTAAAGAAGTAATATGAGCCACCTAAAGCCAAGATCAAGATAATAACCACATACAACCAAGTATGAGATTTTTTTGGAAGATCTTCTAATTGAACCTTATCAGAAGAAGAAACCGTCTCTGGTTTGAATTCTGGCGCCTTATCCTGCATTGGTGGTAAAACCGATTCTGGAACAGGATTTATTTCGCCTCTTTGAACAGATTTAATATCATTCTGCATAGTTCTTACCTCAATTTCTGAAACTGGGGGTGCACCAACTTTTTGACCATTATTTATATTCGGATATAAAGAATTTGGATTAAAATTATTATCTGGCATTGTTATTAATTAAAATTATAAAGTTATTTGCAATAATTATAACACACTAAAAATAGCTAGCTTTAAAAAAGTTAATAAATCAAAAACAGCCAATTCCGGGATTGTTTTTTAATTTAAACAGTATCTTTTATCATGGCCTTTAAAGAAAGGCCAATTCTACCATCTTCTACTTTTATGATTTTGGCTCTCACGAAATCGCCAAGCTTTAAAACATCTTCCACATTCTTAACAAATCCATTTTTTAATTCCGAAACATGGATCATTCCGTCGTTATTGCCATCTAATTGAACTATGGCCCCAAACTCTAATATTTTAACTACACTTCCTTCTACAATTTCTCCAACAACAAACTCTTTTACAATAGACTTGACTATATTTAAGGCACTTTGAACCGTTTCTTTAGTTGGACCAGTAATATAAACCTTTCCATCCTGATCTATGTCAATTGATATTACTCCTGTTTCTGCTATTATTCCGTTAATCATTTTTCCTCCTGGACCAATCACCTCTCCAATTCTATCCTGAGGAATAGCACAAGTAACAATTTGAGGAGCGTTCGCAGATACATTCTCTCTTGGTTTAGCTAATGTTTTTTCTATTGAATCCAAAATATGCATTCTGGCTTTTTTAGCTCTCACTAAAGTATCTTTAATCATTTCATAATTCAAGCCCGCGATCTTCACATCCAATTGCATCGCAGTTACTCCATCTCTAGTCCCGGCAACTTTAAAATCCATATCTCCATAATGATCTTCCGGACCCTGCAAATCTGTTATAACCTTAAATTTACCAGATTCATTAGACATTAAACCCATTGCAATTCCAGCTACTGGTTTTTTAATAGGCACGCCTGCATCCATTAAAGAAAGGGTTGCAGCGCAAACCGTCGCCATAGACGATGACCCATTAGAAGATAATATCTCAGAAACAACTCTTATTGTGTAAGGAAAATCTTCTTTGGCAGGAATTAAGTTTCTTAAGGCCTTAGATGCGAGTGCGCCATGCCCTATTTCACGCCTTCCTGGGCCCCTGAATCCTCCAATTTCTCCTACGGAATACTGAGGAAAATTATAATGCAATAAAAATCTTTTCTTCCCCGTAAATTGCATAGTCTCTATCATTTGCTCAGAGTTTGGCGCTCCCAATGTAGTAATGGCAAGCGACTGAGTATTCCCGCGAACGAAAATTGCCGAACCGTGAGTCCTTGGCAAAAGCCCGACTTCACTATAAAGCTCGCGGACTTCATCTATTTTTCTAAAATCTGGCCTTAAATCTTTTTCTATTATATTTTTATGGATCTCAGTATCTACGAGGTTCTCAAAAATAATTTCAATCTGAGATAAATCTTCTAAGCTGAAATCTTTTGTTTTTAAAAATTCCTCTAAGTCACTCTTTAATTTAGATAAATTAACCTCTCTGGCAGTTTTATCTTTTGTATAAATTGCAGATTCAAATTTTGGGCTAAGAAATTTTCTTATTTCATCAACTAATTTTTTATTTTCTTCTGGAATTACTAAGTTTGTTTTTTCTTTTCCTATTTCAGAAATAATCTTTTTCTGCCAAGAAATTAATTCTTTTATTTTTTCCTGAGCTAATTTAAAAGCTTCTAAGGCTGATTCTTCAGATGACTCTATTCCCTCAAGCTCAATCATATTAATTCTGTCCTCTGTTCCAGAAGCAAAGGTTAACATATCAAAACCTCCTTCTATCACAGATAGGTCTGGGTTAACTAAAAATTCTCCAGTTTTATTCTTCATTATTTCTACTCCAGCAACCGGTCCATCCCA